>NZ_JAPZSO010000134.1:0-38750 GCF_027531715.1 Microcystis sp. LE19-8.1F
CGCCAGTGTTTCACAGTAGATGCTCTACACAATCAAAGGGAGACAGCAGCCGCCATCATGGAAGCCAATCACGATTACCTGATGGCGGTCAAAGAAAATCAGCCGAGCCTATACAAGGCCATAGAAAAAAGAGCGTTGTCAATGGTTCGCCGTGGCGGGTTTCGGACGGTTCCCCAAGCTCGGTGTTTATAGGCTAACCAAGTTGACACAATTTTTGCTTTACTTTTCTGAAACCACCCTGCCTTTTTAAGGGGGGCAGGGGGGATCGAGAGTAAAATTTATCTTCTATTTAAGTTAGAACGACTTACTTATTCGGGATTAACCCACATTAACGTCTGGCCAAATTCTACCGGTTCACCGTTAGCGACGGCGATTTCGACGATTTGCCCGGCTACTTCCGCTTCGATTTCGTTCATCAACTTCATCGCTTCGATGATACAAACCGTTTGTCCGACACGAATCCGATCGTTTTTTTCCACGAAAGACGGTTCATCGGGAGCAGCAGCGCGATAAAAAGTGCCGACCATGGGAGAGGTAATCGCCAGCCATTTTTTATCAACAGCGGCCGCCGCGGGTTCGGGAGTGGGGGTTTCTGGGACTGGGGTGGAACCGGCGGCTATCACTGGAGCGGCGACGGTGGCCGTCACCAACGGCAAGGGAGCGGCGAGAGGCCCAAGGGCAGTATTAACGGTTCCTTTGCGGATATTTAGCTCTAAATCTGCACTTTTCAGGCTAAATTCACTGATATCCGTTGCTGCCAATGTTTTGATCAGTTCTCGAATTTCGTTGTAATCAATAGTCACCGCTCTGAAATCCCCTCGCAAATAAAAAGCAACAAATCCAAATTCGCACCCACCAAACTGTCGATTTTTCGCATCTAGCGGCTAAGTTTTGGGAAACAGGCTCATAAAACTGGGTTTAGTCCTAAACCCGTCCCTAAAAGCTCATTTCTGGGCTTCTGATCACAATTATTCCCGTCCCAGATAGGAACCATCCCGGGTATCCACTTTAATCCTTTCACCGATGGAAATAAACAGGGGAACCATCACCTGCGCTCCCGTTTCTACGATCGCCGGTTTGGTGCCACCGGTGGCCGTATCTCCCTTGACTCCTGGATCCGTATCGGTGATTTCCAAGATTACCGAGGTGGGCAATTCCACCTCTAACACTTGCTCATTCCAAAAGAGAATATTGACTTCCATTCCTTCTTTCAGATACTTGGCTCGATCGCCCATTTGTGCCGGGGTTAGAGTTGCTTCCTCAAAAGTCTCCATGTCCATGAAGACAAACTGATCGCCTTCTTTGTAGGTGTGCTGCATGGTGCGCTTTTCGATCGTGGCTGAGGGCAAGGTTTCCCCCGCCCGGAACGTCCGTTCTACCACGTTGCCGGTCTGGACATTTTTTAACTTGGTTCGCACGAAGGCCGATCCCTTACCCGGTTTGACGTGCAGGAATTCTACCACCCGCCAGACAGAGCCATCTATCTCGATGGTTGTGCCACTCCGAAAGTCGTTACTCGAAATCATGAAATGCTGTTTAGGCCAAGAAAGATCAACATTCCATTTTACATACTTCCTGTACCCAAAAAAACTTTTTTCCCGCCCGTACAGCTAAGGGGGAGGTGGCAGGAGGGGCAAGCCAGGTATTGCCGAGGGTTACGGACGAAGAACCCAAAACGAGTATATTCAGTTTCTGCATATAGCATTAGGCTCTCTTAGAGAACTAGATACACAGCTAATCATCGCTAAAAAAGTTAAATTAGCTACTCCTGAACTATTTGACCCAGTTTTAGAATAATTCGATAGGATGCCAGGGATTTTAGTCTCTACTATTCAAAAGTTAAAGTCTTGATTTCTCTTCCTACCCCCTGCCCTGCCTGCTGCCTCTCTCTGTGCGGGGATTTCAGACTTAACGGGAAAAGTAAGGTCAGTAGTCAGTAGTCAGTAGTCAGTAGTCAGTAGTCAGGAGAATTAAGAATGAATAATGAGCAATTAAATGCTCTATTTAGGGATTTTAGGCAATTTTATGCCTATTTTTCTCATTTTTGCCCTCTCAAAAATTAATTATGCAAGAGGTTTAAGGAAAAAAGATTGCAGATGCTCATGACCTCAAAAGAAGAGCAAGCGTTAGCGGAATAGGCCGCTCTTATTGCAATTATAGCGGTTTTCACAGAAGTGAGTCCCGATTGAAACGCTGAAAGACCTATCTATCAAGGGATTTACTATACCTTATTAGACTGAAAACCGCTATAACAATATCGGAAGTTATAGCGTTTTTCAGTCTGCTGAGGTACAAAAGTTATGGGTTTTAGGCACTCATGCAAGAGGCACTCATGCAAAAGGGAAGAACGCTAAAACCGAGGGTCTTCACCTGACATTTATGATAAAATCAGGGGACTGACTGACATCTGATTACTGATATAACCATGACGGGTGTGGACTTACAGCAATTATTACTAGAAAAATGGGGTCGTTCCTACGATATCCAGCTGCGACGCATCAAAGATAAGGTTCATGTCCAGATAATGTGGAAATATCTCGAACAAGCCTCTTTTCCTCTCTCCGAGTCTGAATATCTGCAACATCTCAATGCGATCGCTAATTATCTCCACGAATGGGGTGGTGTTAGTCAATTTCAAGCTTTTATCCGCGAAACCCGTGAGCGTCCCCGTCTCGGTAAAGCGGTTAGTTTGCCCCTAGATCTAGGTGAAAGGGCATCGGAATGGCTGATCAGCGATCAGTGATCAATTTGAGATCAGGCAGGGGGGGAGATTCAGATAATCTCTAGCTACAAAAAAAAGGCGCTAAGTCTCACCTTAACGCTTGTTTTTTCCATTGTTTTTGAATGACAGCGACTAGCTCTTGCGACGAGCGAAAGCACCAGCACCAGCAACGGCTAAGATACCGAGAATAGCAGAAGGTTCAGGAACAGCTACAGGGACAGGTACATCGGTTTTTGTGAGATCTAAAGTATATGTTCCCGTCACGGCCCCGGGAAGACCCACTAATTGGAAGGCGATGGTGAAACCTCCCAGAACATTGAGGACAGAAGGCTCAGTAAAAGTCGCAGGACCGCTTACAGTATAAACAGTCTGGAAAAGACCAGCGCCAATAGATACGTTTGTGCCGATAGCACTGGTAGGAGTGACATTAGCGGTTACAAGACCAGGACCGGTCGTTATGGTAGTAAAACCAGGTGCAGGATCAGGAGGGGGAGAAAAGATGAATGCCCCTCCAGAACCAGTGCCGTTTAATGTAAAAGGGCCAGGAAGGGTAACGTTAGCAGCTGTCACCCCCGTAAATTGACCAGTCCCGCCTGTTACGCCGGTGACGCTTGTGGGAGTAAGGACTGGGTTCAAGGTTCCCCACGGACTGATGGTTGCATCCCCGGTGATGGTTAAAGTGCTTAAAGTAACCGCCTGAGCAGCGCCGGCAAAGCTGAAAGCGGCAACACTGCCAGCGATGGCAAGAGCACCGGTGGTTAGTTGTCTAGAGATGTTTGCAATCATTTCGGGTTGTAGTTTATTTTTTAGTGCGAAGCACGAAGAATTGTTCTATACCTCTACATAATTTATAACTTCAGCTAGCTCAAAATATTCTAAAGATTTTATAAAAATTGATCGATACAGATTTTCTGATAAAAATGCTCAAGACTGTTCTCCATTCCCCCTTCCGGGAGCATCTCACTTGTGCAACAAGTATTAATGCTTATGTCAGTCAAAAACTAGAAAATATTGAACTTGATCAAAAAGAGAAATGGGATGATAATAGTTATCACTTACGATTCAGAATCTATCTCGATGGCAGGAACAATCCAATGGGATCAGAGTTATCAGAAAATGAAAAAAGAATTCAAGAGTTATCCCGAGAGTTAGGAGCGTGTCTCTAGGAGCAATCCCAAATTAAGAAATTTAATAACTTGGGAGAAATAGAGGAGACTGTCAGAGATTTAATGATTCAGTCTGTTAAGCTAGGAATTGGTATTTTTTTATCAAAACAATTCCAGAAGAAACCGCTGGTCGGACGAGAAAAGTTAAAAGTATTTTGGGTGAATTACCAATTACAGAAAAACAAGTAAATAAGTTAAAATTAAAGCCGAGAACTCAGATGATTAATATTTTAGAGAAAAACTGCTTGCTCTTAAGTGGTGATGAATAGAGATGAAAAATCGGCGAAGAAAGTCGAATCATTAACAGGCATTGCTGTTTCACACAGTCCACAAAAACGCCTTGTTTATCGCTACCATTTTGAAGAATTACCATCTAACACAGAAGTGGAGGAAATGAGTATAGACGGGGGTAAGGTACGACTGAGAACGCCCAAGGTAAAAGCCTTAATTTGGCGTGATTATAAAGGGGTGAGTTTCCCTAAATTGGGAGTAGCTGCCTTTTTTAAGGATAACTCAGGCTGATTAGATTTGGTTAATTCTCAACATCTAGCCAAACATGAAAGTTTGTTGAGGAGATGGACATGATGGTATCTGGAATTTATTCCGTGAAATCCGCGAGGAACAGGAAAGGATTGAAATTTTGGACTGGTATCATTTAATCGAAAACCTCTATAAAGTTGGCGGTTCATTCCAGCGAATTGAGGAGGTAAAATGTTTTCTCAAAGAAGGGTGAAGTGGAGGCTGCTATCTCTTGTTTTGAAGGATGGTCAGAGCCTCAAGTTGAGAATTTTATTACTTATTTGAACAAGCATAAACATCGAATTGTCAATTATGGTTATTTTCAAGAAGAGGGGATTTCCATTGGTTCTGGCTCCGGGTCATCTCAAGTGAAACAAATTGGTTTTCGTGTTAAAATTGCCGGTGCAAGTTGGAATTCAGGCAATGTACCGCAAGTCCTTCGTCCTCGCTGTGCCTATCTGAATGGTTCTCTTTTTTAACTTTTTTCTTGACCTCACCTTTGCATTTATGCTTATGGCAAAGGTGAGATGCTCCCCTCCCTTCCCCCTTCTCCCATTCCCCCACTTCCCCACTTCCCCCCGCAACGGCTCGACTGAGCATCGCGGCGGTTCGACAAGCGGTTCGGACCTCGGCGTGAGACTTCGGCGTGAGCTTTTGTCGAACGCTCGGTCGAACGCTGATCTCACCGTCGAAGCCTCACCGTCCGCTCGACTGAGCTTCGCCGAACGTCCGAACGTCGCGCACGAAGTGGTCTCCCCATACCTTTGAAACAGGATTTAGTATTACCGGTAACAGCAGCTACCCAGTTTTTTTTGGTATTTGTTATGCTGATTGTTAACAATTTGTAATCTTTGGGAAAGTTCCTCAATACTGCATGGTCGTTTCTGCTACAATTCCCCCCCTGGCTCAAGATACCCTCGCCCTGAAAGCGGTGTGGGCAAATATTGGCTATGATAGTTGTCCCCACCATTACAATTTCCATCTTCACACCCATTGTTCCGATGGTCAAATGAGTCCCCAAGACTTGATGAGGCAAGCGTTAGATATCGGACTAAAAGGATTAGCAATTACCGATCATCACTCGATCAAAGGTTATCAGCAAGCCCAAATTTGGCTAGAAAATCAGCATTTAAAGGGTTCTCTACCCCATCTATGGACAGGGGTAGAAATTACGGCGAATCTCTTAGAGACAGAAGTGCATATTCTTGGCTATGGTTTCGATCCCGCTCATACCGTCTTGACTCCCTATCTGCAAAGAGCCAAACCAGAAGGGGATTTCGCTTTGGCCTCTAGAGTCATTAACAGTTTACAGCAAGCGGGGGCTTTAGTGGTTCTGGCTCATCCCTTTCGTTACCATCGCCCCGCGGCCGATTTAGTGGCGGCGGCGGTAGAATTGGGTATTGATGGTATTGAGGCCTTTTATGCCTACGGCAATCCCAAACCCTGGCTACCGAGTCAACGGGAAACCGAACAAGCTCTCGCTCTTAGTCGTCAATATCAATTATTCGCCACCTGTAGCACCGATTCCCACGGTAAATCTTTATTACAGCGCATTTAGCCTGATCGCAGGATTAACTGTAAAATACCTAAATTGACTAAACTCGATCCCTGTTCGATCGAGTCTTGGTTTTTTATGCCCGTTGATCAGTGATCAGTAACCAGTGAAAGAGCCTAAATTTATTGAAAATTGAAAACCTAAACCTGATAACTTAAAACTTAAACCTGATCACTGATAACTGATAACTGATAACTGATAACTGATAACTGAATAACCCCCTGAATGAAAGATTTATTCCTTTACACTTGCTGGTTAATTCCCATTTATGGCTTAATTGGTTCGATTTTAACCCTACCTTGGTCTTTAGGCATTATTAGTCGCACCGGTCCGCGGCCGGCGGCTTATATTAACCTATTGATGACCGTCTTAGGGTTAATACACGGAACGATCGCTTTTAATCAAATTTGGCATCGAGAGACGATTAAACTAGCTTTTGAATGGGTAAAAGTGGCCGATCTTAGTTTATCCCTTTCGATCGAACTTTCTCCCGTCAGTTTAGGGACGCTGGAAGTGATTACCCTCATCAGTCTCTTGGCCCAAATCTATGCCCTTGGCTACATGGAAAAGGATTGGTCTTTGGCGAGATTTTATGGCTTAATGGGCTTTTTTGAGGCAGCTTTAGGGGGAATTGCCCTGAGTGACTCCCTACTATTCAGTTACGCTTTCCTAGAGATGTTAACGGTCTCTACCTATCTCCTCGTCGGTTTTTGGTATGCCCAACCTTTGGTAGTAACCGCGGCGCGAGATGCCTTTTTAACCAAGCGCGTCGGCGATATTATTTTATTGATGGGTTTGGTGGCCCTGTCCAGTTACGGAGAAGGATTGAGTTTTTCTCAGTTAGAAAATTGGGCAGTAAATAACCCTGTAGGACCTCTAACGGCGACTTTGTTAGGATTAGCCCTTATTGCCGGTCCAACGGGTAAATGCGCCCAATTTCCCCTGAATTTGTGGCTAGATGAGGCGATGGAGGGACCAAATCCAGCCGGAATCATGCGGAATTCGATCGTGGTTTCGGCGGGGGCCTATGTTTTAATTAAGCTGCAGCCAGTGTTTACCCTATCTCCGATCGCTGCTGATGTTTTAATAGTTTTGGGGACAATGACGGCAATTGGGACTTCTCTGATGGCCCTGTCCCAAATTGATATTAAACGGGTTTTGTGCCACTCCACCAGTGCCTATCTCGGTTTAGTCTTTGTGGCGGTGGGATTAGGTCATGTGGATATCGCTTTACTAATTTTATTCTCCCATGCGGTCGCAAAAGCTTTATTGTTTATGAGCGCAGGAGCATTAATTCTCACCACCAGTAACCAAAATATCACGGAAATGGGGGGAATTTGGGCAAGAATGCCGGCTACAACCATGGCTTTTTTAGGAGGTTCCGCGGGGATGACGGTTTTAATGCCCCTAGGGATGTTTTGGACGTTAAAACGGTGGTTAAGTGGCGAATGGGCGATTCCTTGGTGGTTATTAGCGGTTTTAATCTTTGTTAATTGTCTTAGCATCGTCAATCTTACTCGGGTCTTTCGTTTAGTCTTTTTGGGACAAACCCAAAGTAAAACCCATCGCACCCCGGAAGTGGCTTGGCCGATGGCTTTGCCCATGGTAGCATTGATTTTAATCGTTTTATTAGCCCCGATTATTCCCCTACGTTGGGATTTTTGGCTATCTTTCACCAATCCTCTCCTTAATAACCAGAGTTTCACTATTGTCTGGGGTTTTCCCTTACTGATAGCCTCTGGGGTAATTGCCCTAGTTATCGGCTCAATGGTAGAGTTAAGACGAGCTTGGGCGAGACCAACTGGGTTAATCCTGCGATTCCTGCAAGATTTGTTCGCTTATGACTTCTATCTCGATCGCATCTATCAGTTTACCGTGGTTTTAGCGGTGGGAAGCTTGTCAAAAATTACCGCTTGGCTCGATCGTTATATTATTGATGGTCTGGTTAATTTAGTCAGTTTAGCGACGATTTTTAGCGGCAGTGCCTTAAAGTATAATGTTTCTGGTCAATCACAATTTTATGTCTTGACTATTCTATTCGGAATAGGGGGATTAATTTGGCTCTTATTAAACGGTCAATGGTCACTGATAACTGATTATTGGTCATCCCTGTTAACTCATTGAACCTCTGTGTATCGGTCCCTAGTCTCGCGGGTGCGGACTAGGGGAGGGCAAAAATCTCCACACTTCGACAGGGATCAGTGACCTATCGGTCTATTTGTGTTATAATGGGTTGACGGAAAATGCTGGTGTAGCTCAGTGGTAGAGCAGCTGATTTGTAATCAGCCGGTCGCGGGTTCAAATCCCATCACCAGCTTCTGGGAAAACTAACTGTTTTCATTCCCTACAAGGCTTTATAGCTACCTATCAGGATAGGCGCTCATGCAAAAGGGAGAATAAATAAGCTATTAAGCATTGAAATTGCTTATTGAGATGAGGCAAGAGGCAAAAGTAAAGGGATTAGGGGAGATTCAGCTAATCTAAGGATAGGCGGTTAAGATGCGTCTTAGCTTAATCAGTTTTTAATAACCGGATTTAGTGTAATAATCCAGATCAACGGACTGGTTAAACGATCGCAAAATCGAGACGATCCGATCAGCTTCCTGATCATTAAACATCCCATCTAGCCCTTCGGGATGGTTATCGGTAAAGGGAGGCTCGTAGAGCGCCCCCGGATTGATAACTCCGTTTTTAGTGAGGATATCGATGATATTTTCGATAAAACGGATTTGATTGGCCGAGAAGTTTGTCCCCTGCAAATAACGGGCAAAAGCTTGTTTAGCCGCTTGGCGTGCCGCTACGCGGATCCCTGCGGGATCGAGTCCGACGATTTCCAGGATCAGAAGCTTGAGGCTTTTTGTCTGGCCAAAAACCTCCTCAAAACGCTGACGGCTCTCAATTTCTGCGGCCGAAAATAGCATCTCCTCTAGGGCAGATAAATCCGTCTCCGTTAGGGGGAGATTGCGCCGCAACTTAGCGATCGCAAGGTGATCCTGATGCTGACGGATATAGGCCTCCACTTTCCGGCGATACTGTTCGCGACTAAAACCGGTCTGATGGGTGGGAATATCGACAATCTGCACCTCCCCCATCTCATCGACAAAATCGGTGATCACGATCTGCTGCTTTTGGCGATCAATAAACTTGACCAGATCTCGGATGCGAACCCGGATCCTCTCCACCATTGACGGCGTTGCGCCGGTCCACCAGCTTTCGTCCTGCACCTCGCGAATAAAGGCTAATTGCCCCTTAATCATAGGTATATCGGGCTTAGTCTCCAGTTGACCGAGAATATCCCGCACTTTGTCCCGCAATCGCTCATAACTACGGTCGGCCTTGAGAATGGCTAATTGCAGTTTCACACAGAGAAGATCAAACTCCTTGGCCAGGTGGTCCTCATTGGGCAGACTATTGGGTAAACCGGCCAAGGAGTCGGCAATGGTGGCCGCGTCCTCCTGACTGAGGTTGTTCCAACGCTGGCGCTGACTAAAGGTTTCCACCTGCGGCAAGCGACGACGCACGAGGAAATTATCCCGGGGCATGGTGGCGATGTGTTGATGGAGTGCATCGAGCAAACTCGTGTATAGGTCGTCGGCCCGATCAACTTTGTAAGTAGAGGACTGCTCTCTCGCTCTAGGTGTCGCGCTTGGCTTGGAGGGAGCGAGACGGGTTGCCAACTCGAGGCGATGTTTCACTAGGCGACTGGTGAGGCTTTCGGGTATTTTCTGGCTTGTTTCATCGATATCCTGCTCGAAATACTCGAAATTCCCGCAGAGGTCAAAGACCAGAAACTCGGTTTTATGGTTGCCAGGCCCAAACAAATCCTGACAGAGACGGGTCCCGCGCCCGATCATCTGATTGAACTTCACCCGGGAGAATACGGGCTTAAAAAAGACCAAATTGACCACTTCCGGCACATCTACGCCGGTATCGAGCATATCCACCGAGACGGCCAAAATCGGTTCTTTGTTGGCTTCGCTGAAGTCATCGAGCAGACTCTGGGCGTAATTGTCGTGACTGTCAATAATTTTGGCGAAATGACCTTTGTAGTGAGGATAGTTACTGTTAAAGCGATCGCAGATAAATTGGGCGTGTCGGTGATTACGGGCAAAAATAATCGTTTTACCCAATCGATCGCCACTGTTGACCTTTAGCCCCCGTTGCATCAATAATTCTAATGCTTGATCCACGGTGTCGATATTGAACAACCAGTCATTAAAGGCAGCTGCGTTAATTGCCTGCGGTAGTTCGCCGCTTTCCTCGTCCCGGAACTTCTCCTCGTAGTCTAGCCGCTCCTGTGGGGTTAGCTCACTGTATTTAACCCCAGTACGCAGAAACTTAAACGGCACAGTAACGCCCTTGGGGGGGACGAGGTGGCCATCCCTAACGGCATCATTTAACTCGTAGGCGAAGGTAGGCAAGCCCTGGGGTAGCTGGAAAATGCGGTAGGTGTCCCGGTCTATTTCCGAGCGCGGCGTGGCAGTTAGCCCCACCAGCAGGGCATCGAAATAATCGAATATTTCGCCGTATTTCTGATAAATGGAGCGATGGGCCTCATCGACGATCACTAGGTCAAAATAACCCACCCCAAAGATTCGCCCCTCTGCATCCATGCGATCAATGGCGTTGAGCATGGTTTGATAGGTGGAGAAGATGACGTTAGCCCCCGTCACGTCCTTGCTGCGGGTCAGATGCAGGACGGTAACGCTGGGTAGATGACGCTGAAAGGCTCGATAGGCTTGCTTTAATAGGGCATTGCGATCGGCCAGAAACAGGACTCGGTTTACCCAATTGGCGCTCTTGAGCAGTTCCACCAATGCGATCGCAGTTCGGGTTTTACCGGTTCCGGTGGCCATAACCAACAGGGACTTACGGGCGCACTTTTCTTCAAAAGTTTCGGTAATGCGGCGGATGGCCTCTTTCTGGTAGGGGCGGCCGACGATATCCTCGTTAATGGCGGTGTCCCTGAGGCGTTTACGGTGGGAACGGCGGAAAATTAGCCGTTCTAGCTCGGTTTTTCGCAGGAAACCGAGGACGGGACGGGGGGGATAGGTGAGATCATCCCAGAGATAGGTTTCAAAGCCGTTGCTGTAGAAAATAACGGGGCGTTGGTTGTAGTTTTTTTCTAAGCAGTCGGCGTAGAGTTTGGCCTGCTGTTGTCCGCTGTCGGCGCTTTTGCTGGTGCGTTTTGCCTCCACGAGGGCGAGGGGTTTGCCGTCGTCACCCCATAGTACATAATCGACGAAACCGCGTCCGGTATCCCCCGGCTTTTGGATGGGCATCCCCCACACCTCGAACTCTGTGGCGTTGGGGGCTTTGGTATCCCAGCCGGCCTCTTGGAGTAGTACATCGATCAGGTAGCGGCGGGTGTCGGCTTCGTTGTAGTCGTGCTGGTCAGCGATCGCTCGATTTTGGGCGAGGAGGGCATCCCGTTCGGCCCTAGCGGCTGCGAGTTCGGCCTCGGTTTGGCGCTGTTTTGCTTCGGCCAATTGGCGCAGGGCATCGCTTTGGGACAGGCGTTTTTCTAGGTCTTGCAGTTGTTTGGGAGCGGGGGGTGCGGCCGCCGGTATCTTCTGGCGATCGAAGCTAATATCGCCCAATTTTCGCCCATTCTGCCCATAGTAGCGCACGAGCCAGTAGGTGAGATGAAATAGTTCCTCGATCAGGTGCAGGGAGTCCCGTTCACTGATGGGGCTGGTATGGTGGGCGGCGTTGTTGCCGACTTTGTGGATGGTGCGAATTTTGCCGAAAAGTCCTGGTTTAAGGTTATCTTTAAAGGTTTGCTCGTGGATAAGAGCGCCTAGGCTATTGTCCCGGGGCGGTTGCAGGTAGGGGTCGTTTTCATAGAGCCAGCAGACCATTTGTTCTAGGACAAAACGGGTATAGAAGCAACTGGCCCGGGGGTTGCTGAAGACTAATCCCTCCGCTTGGCCGGCGTGTTCGTAGATTGTCGGGAATTGATCTCGCAGGAAGGAGAAGTTTGAGTCCATATTGCGCTCCCCAGTCTATTATCCCCAAAGTTTTGGCTATCTCTATATTTTACCTGATTATTGTTTAACAATTGTATAAGTAGGTAGGCGTTAAAAATTATCAGATGCCCCCCTTATTAAGGGGGATCCCCCCGCCTATCGGCACCCCCCTTATCAAGGGGGGCAGGGGGGATCAGCACCCCCCTTATCAAGGGTAGGGTTGATTCATGAATCAACCCTACCTTATCAAGGGGGGCAGGGGGGATCGAACCTAAAATCCATTTTTAATTTAATTATAACCAGCTACTTATATTTTACTTGGTTATTGTTTAACAGTTATATAAAAAAACAGCAAGTTCGGTTATTTTATCTAGGGTTTTCCCGCGTGACAGTGTGAGATGATAGGAATCTTGGTTAATTGTCCAACGGTCTTTTTTAATGGCATTTCCCACAAGATTATGGCAGTAATCCGCCGGCTGCCATGGCTACAGTTCCCCCCTAAATGCTCTTTGTAAAAGGGAATTAAAGAGATTTTCGGATTGTTCTAAACTATCAAATTGTGAAGTCGAAGCACTAAATTTTCTGCAAAATCCACCAAATTTCCTCTGTAATTCCAATGGTGGATAAATTACGGGAATAGAATTGCACGCTGTTTTATTCATATATGGAACTGTTGTTTGAGTTGCTCTTTGGTGCATGAAATTTTTCTGATATGTAATAACGTGCATTAAAAAGTGGTTATCAATTTCATTACATTGGAAAGAATGCAGTTGTTGATTAACAACCATGTTGCATCCTGCGATAGAAGTTACTCCCAAATCACCAGCACAAGTCAACAAAACACTATCTTTAGGAATTATTCGGGCATTTACTTGTTTGATTTCGTCTATTGTTAGACCAATGTTTAGTCTTGATTTATAAGTATATCCCAAATGATTTAAATCAGTGGTAGTAACCCAGGGAATATCACCTGTAAAAGATTTTGGTTTATCTCGGCCTGGAACAATACAGTCAGCATAATCAATCACTTTGCCAATCTCCCACCCTTTCGGATTAGTAACAGGATCACCGAACATCTCTAGGAAAGTTGATCGCAATAACTCCTCAGTCAACCGAATTGCCTCTTTGCGCTTGCGTCGCACCCCATCCGCTTTATCTAAAATTGCCGCAATTCTTCGCTGTTCTTCGAGGGGTGGGAGGGGGATTTTAATCTTTTTTACACCATCAGGACGTGCGCGTAGTAATGATCCACCTACACCAGCTACTGTCTGCATAAAACGAGAGTGAAAACTATCTGAGGTTAAGGCATGACGCAGATAATCAGGATAAAAGCTTTCATCTCTAAAAACTATCCATTCGCTAGACGCTAACTGACGCATTTCGTTTTGACTTTTACTAACAACCCAAGCTCGACGAATATGAGGCACAATTCGAGAAAGCAAAACATCATTTGGTTCAACGCATTTTTTTGAAGAGCCTATATTTGCACCTTCTGTAATCTCTGGTTGACCAGTATCAAATGCGGGAATGCTCCAAAGTTCAAATACCTCTTTCGGATATTTTGATGGATCAAGACTAGGAACCCGACTAGCCATTAAATCACCAAGCGGAACCATTCTCATCCCAACATCTCCTTTAACGCGTGTAAAACCTGATCAATCTTATTTTCAAACATAAATCAAATATCCTTTCGGTGGACTAAAGCGGTGGGTTACGACGGATTGTTAGATTGACTTTAACGCCTAGATTGTTGCCGTCTAACCCACCCTACCATGAACTCTTCTCCCCCCTTTTTAAGGGGGGTTGGGGGGGATCGGATGGCGCTTTTATTCTAGTCATCACATCCTCTCTAAATGCCGACAAACATCCTTTCGGTTAACTAAAGCGGTGGGTTACGACGGATTGTTAGATTGACTTTAACGCCTAGATTGTTGCCGTCTAACCCACCCTACTATGAACTCTTCTCCCCCCTTTTTAAGGGGGGTTGGGGGGGATCGGATGGCAGTGTGGCAAGCAAATCTAAGCGCGCTGCTTCCGGTGTCCCCGGAGGTACTTCCAGAAGCGACTCAATCTCCAGTAAAGCGGCCTCATACTCGGATTCGGTTTTGAGAGGATGTAGGTCTAATGGCTGTAGATTTTTCATCTCCTAATCTCCTAACATCTCCTCTAATGCGTCCAAATCCTGACGAATATCAGCCTCTAAAGCCCTTAACTTCTCTAAAATCACCTTCGGCGGCTCATAGCTCACTTCCTCGTACTCTATCTCCTTATAGCGGTTAATTGATAGATCATAAGCATTGGCCTGAATCTCCTCGCGAGGCACAAAAAACGCCTTCCCTTTGCGATTGGTATCCTTAGCGGAGTCGCGTTGCTGCCAACAGCGCAGCAAGTCTGGGATATCATTATCGGCAATCGGTTGGCGCTTATCATCGAGAGAGAAACCATCCGCCACCATGTCATAAAACCAAACGAAGTCAGTCCCCTTTTCCCTTACCCCCAGCTTCGTAAAAATCAGGATCGCAGTAGATACCCCCGCGTAAGGTTTAAACACCCCCGACGGCATCGATATCACCCCCTCTAGCTTATGTTCCTCCACCAAGATGGTGCGGATGTCCTTATGGGCCTTGGACGAGCCAAATAGCACCCCATCCGGCACAATTACCGCACCTTTTCCCCCCGTCTTCAGCAAGCGCAAAAACAGGGCCATGAATAATAACTCGGTTTTAGTGGTGTCAATGATTTTCGATAAATCCTTGGCAATAGTGGACTTCTCCACCGAACCCTTAAACGGTGGATTAGCCAGAATCATGGTAAAACTATCCTCTACCCCGGCGTGGTCCTCCGATAGGGAATCCCGGGCCTCGATAATCGGCTGCTCGATACCGTGTAACATCAGGTTCATGCTGCCAATGCGTAACATCGTCCCATCGAAATCAAAACCGTGGAACATTTGGTTATTGAAATGCTCTAGGTTGCCGCGTTCATGGAGCAAACGTCCCCCCTCGCTGTCCTTTAACTCCCGCACATACTCGGCAGCCGCTACTAAAAAGCCTCCTGTGCCACAGGCCGGATCACAGATAACCTCCCGGGGTCCCGGCGCTAATAACTCCACCATCATTTTGATAATATGGCGCGGTGTGCGAAACTGTCCGTTAGTCCCGGCTGTACTCAGTTTCGAGAGCATATACTCGTAAAGGTCGCCTTTGGTGTCCCGATCCTCCATGGGGATTTTTTCAATTTGTTCGATTACCGTGGCCAGCAGCGCCGGAGACGCGATGAGAAACACCGCGTCCTTCATGTGTTTAGCGTAGGTGCTACCCTTAGAAAACTGTCCCAGATCTTTGATAAAGGGGAACGCTTCATCCCGGACAATCCGCAGCATTGTCTCGGCATCATCGAGATTTTTGAAGTGGGACCAACGGATATGCTGTTGGCTGGGGGAAAAGGTGGGATTTTCGAGATTTTCGCCTAATCGTTGGGATTTACGCTCCTTAGCTAGTTCTAGGTCATCTAGGCGCTTGATGAAGAGTAAATAGGAAATCTGCTCGATTACCGAAAGCGGGTTACTAATGCCGTTATTCCAGAAGGTTGTCCAAAGTTTATCTATTTTGGATTTTAATTCGCCGGTGATCATCGCTGTTTACTCGTTCACTGCTTTTAATATTGCAGTAATATTGTACTGAAAATCGGGGGGTCTCTTAGGTTTTCTGGGTAAAATATATTCTAAGTAGCTGGTTATAATTAAATTAAAAATGGATTTTAGGTTCGATCCCCCTTAGTCCTAGGGTTAATTCATAGTAGGGTTGATTCATGAATCAACCCTACCCTTAGTCCCCCCTTGATAAGGGGAGTGCCGATCCCCCCTTAGTCCCCCCTTAATAAGGGGGGCATCTGATAATTTTTAACGCCTACCTACTTAAAACTGGCTAGGGGGTGGAACGAACCACAAAGACACAAAGGACACAAAGATCGATCGCTCCTATATAGCTTAGTTTCTCAATTTTATCTGGCGATCTTGCCTAGCGATCGCTTTGCAATCACTAATGAAAGTACAAGGTTTTTGAGTCCCTATAAAGTCCCTAAACCCTTTTCTAGCCAAGCTTCTACTGATATGCAGCCAACCCTACTTATCAGGGTAAGCGCATCTTAACAATCCTTGACAAAATAAACTTTATGTGAGTTGCTTACCCAGAGAGCGATTCAGGCATATTTGAGGAGAATTGGCCATCTCAATTGTTAAGCAAAAATCGACTAAATGTGAAGATTTCGTAACCATTCTGATTGACTGGTATCACTTGAAATGCCCACACAGCAAGCGGATCACAAAATTGGCCAATTGTCAATAGCGTTTGAGATGCTCTCACCCTGCCCTACTTATAGCATCATTGGATTTTACTAACATTGAGAATACTTAACCCAATGATCTTATCCCCTTGATAACGAATAATCACATCATTATCTGTTAATTCGCTATCATCCGCAGGTAAAGATGGTTGATGAAAATTAATATACAAAACATCTGCTTTTGCATCATAAGCTGTCCAAAAATCTTGCTGAGGCAGAGCGTGAATCATCTTGGCGAAGTTAAGATAGGATTGAATATTAATGCTAGTTATGGCCATATTTGTTTCCTCTTGGTTAATTCACGAAGACGACGGGTTAAATAAGCAGTAATAATAAATCCCCCCTCTGATAATTCCCGATAAACAACAATTAGATATTTTCCAGAAACTATTTGTTTAACTGCCAACAATTCCTGATGGTTTCCTACTAGGATTTTCTCAGGATAGCGAATGGTTTCCAATATCTCCGCTTGATACGATACTAATTCACTATGTCCACTGATAATGTGTTTCCATCTCTCCTCTGTCAGACGAATTAAAACCCCATTCTGAGAAGTTGCATAAAGATTCATAGGTTCCGATTCAGTGTAAATAGACCTTTAAACCACACTTTCAACCCAACGGAACCTTATTCTACCGTGACACTTTTGGCTAAATTGCGCGGCTGATCCACGTCTAAACCGCGACGGGCTGCGATATGATAGGAGAGCAATTGTAGGGGAATTACTGTTAAAATTGGCGATAATAATTCCTCAACTTCCGGCACATACAACAAATCATTAAAGACTTTTGGTGCTTCCGTATCGCTGTCAGCAACTACTCCCAATAACCGCGCATCCCTGGCTTTTGCTTCCTGTGCATTGGAGAGAACCTTATCATAAACTACCCCCGGCATCGCAATCGCTACTACGGGAACTTTTGCATCTAAAAGCGCGATTGGTCCGTGTTTCATTTCTCCGGCTGGATAGCCTTCCGCATGAATATAACTGATTTCTTTGAGTTTTAAGGCCCCTTCTAAGGCAATGGGAAAATTAATCCCCCGTCCCAAGAAAATAAAGTCTTGGGTGTCATTAAATTCATGGGCTAATTCTTCGATCGCTTTTTCCTGTTTTTCTAAGACAGTTTCGATCGACCTTGGCAGCGATCGCATTTGATTAATAATTTCCTCGATTCTCTCTAAAGACAAAGTTTGACGACGATAGGATAAATCCAAAGCTAAGAGATAAAAACCCAATAACTGGGCGGTAAAACTCTTAGTTGCCGCCACCCCGATTTCGATCCCCGCTTGGGTATTAATAATCTGATCGACCATTTGTGCTAGGGTACTTTCGGGGCGATTAGTAATCCCGATAATCCGGGCCTGATATTTTTTTCCTAATCCTAAACGACGCTGTTTTTCTGTTTCCAACGCCGCTAAAGTGTCGGCTGTTTCCCCCGATTGCGTCACCCCGATGGTTAAAGTATTGGGCATCAGGGGGGTGGGTGCATAGCGAAATTCCGAGGCGTACTGTACCCTTGTGGGAATACCCGCCAACTGCTCAA
Organism: Microcystis sp. LE19-8.1F; assembly: GCF_027531715.1. Classification (NCBI taxonomy): domain Bacteria; kingdom Bacillati; phylum Cyanobacteriota; class Cyanophyceae; order Chroococcales; family Microcystaceae; genus Microcystis; species Microcystis sp. LE19-8.1F. The sequence continues at coordinate 17,817 of NZ_JAPZSO010000134.1, forward strand.
TCAAGTATTTACCCACTAAACTAGCGTGCCAACTGGTTCCACAGGCTAAAATCTGAATATGTTCTAAATTTTCGTAAATTTCCTCAGAAAAATTAATATTTATCGGGTTGACATTATCCCCATTTTCTGCTGTCCAATGGGGATGCAGATAGGTCCCTAAACAGTCGCGCACCACTCCTGGTTGTTCGTAGATTTCCTTGAGCATGAAGTGACGATAACCCTGTTTTTCTACGGTGGTCGGACTCCAATCGAGGACTCTGGGGTTTTTACGGACTCTTTTTCCCTCAAAATTATAGATTTCTACTCCCAAGGGTGTTAACCGAGCGATTTCGCCATTATCCAAGGACAGCACTGCCCGGGTATGGGGAACCAAAGCACTGACATCGGAGGCACAGAAAAACTCTCCTTGACCGAAACCGATGATTAAAGGGGCGTGTTGCCGCACGACAATCAATTCATCGGGATAATCGGGACTAATCACCGCTAGGGCAAAAGCACCCTCTAAACGTTCAATTGCCCTTAAAACTGCCTTGAGGAAAGGACTCACCCCCAAGTATTCTTCATCGGTAGGTTTGGGTAAATAACTGGCGATTAGATGGGGAATAACTTCTGTGTCGGTTTCCGAGTCAAATATACAGCCTTTCTCCTTTAATTCTGTTCTTAATGCCTGAAAATTTTCGACAATGCCATTCTGTACCACTGCCACCCGTTGACTGTTATCGGTGTGGGGATGGGCATTACTTTCTACGGGTTTGCCGTGGGTTGCCCAACGGGTGTGACCGATGCCAATTTGGGAGGGATTAACTTCCTGTTCTAATTTTTCTCGCAGATTGTAGAGTTTTCCCTGGGCGCGGACTCGATGTAATTCACCTTCGAGAATTGTGGCAATCCCTGCCGAATCATAACCCCGATATTCTAAACGTTCCAATCCAGCTAGGAGAATATCGATCGCTGTTTGGGTTCCGATATAGCCAACAATTCCGCACATTCTTTCGCTCACCCCATTTAGGCTAAGTCCGATCTATTCTATCGCAAGCTTGGCGCTTGTTTGCTTAGAGCCTCAAGACGCACGGGCAAGGGTAAAGTTTCCCCTCATAGGAGATTAGGGTGTGGGGTGTGGGGTGTAGGGTGTGGGGAGAACAAATAAAAGCAATATAAATCACTCAGCAGCACACTTTGTTCTTTTTGTCAAAAAAACTTTCTCTTTGCAACAAAACTACACAATTAATTGATCAACGGGTTGGGTTTTAAAAGGCTCTTTAACCTCCATTTATTGCTGTTCCCAAATAGCTGAGTGTAGATTTAGCAAGGGTTTTCAGGATCACCAGACAGCTAAAAACCCTAAAAAGCACAGAAAAACCCATCATTTCATACTGCGAAATTATACCATAATCGCTGGAAGTATTGCAACCTCGTAAACAAATGAGAATTATTTTCAATAAATTTTTAAGAAAAGGTAAATATTGCGAAATGTAAATTTAAATATTCTCAACTATTAACGCTTGTTTGATATAAAAAACTTATAAAAGATAATTAAGTCATCGAATCTGCTGCGATGTGTCTAAAAAAGTGGTAAGACTAAATCTGGTTATCAAAGACTGATTATTTATTACCCCCATTGCCTGTCTTGATATGTAGCCTATAATCAACGGATTTAGTATGACTAGAAGCGGGTTGAAACTGGACTTCTACTGGATTACGATATATTTTAGAAAGCCTGTCTAACTCATATTGTTGAGGCATCGTCAAAGATACTCTATTCAAATCCTGTCATCAGCTGCCCGCGCATTTAAATTGTTTGTTCAGATGAGGCACTCTTGCACTCTTGCAACAGTAAAAGAATTGGGGGAGATGTAGCTCATCTAAGGATAGGCGGTTTAAATGCGTCTTAGCTTACCCAACTTCACGGCAGGTTAATGGTAAGTGTTCAAAGTTAATCGGTCTGATTTTCCCCTGAGTAAGGAAGATTTATCGAAACTAAGTAGCTGGTTATAATTAAATTAAAAATGGATTTTAAGTTCGATCCCCCCTTAATCCCCCCTTGATAAGGGGGGTGTCTGATAATTTTTAACGCCTACCTACTTATCACAAACAGTGCTAACCCATGAATCATATTTTTTCTGCTATTGATTTTCAGGCAATTAAAAATAACCCTAACTTTAAGGAAGACAGCGTTAGAGAAGTGATTATTTTACCTCTTTTAACAAGTTTGGGCTACCGAGAAGATAATATCGAAAGAAGTAAAACCCTACGGCATCCCTTTTTAAAGGTTGGTAGTAAAAAACGTCCGATAAATTTAATTCCTGACTATGTTCTGAAAGTTAATCAAAGTTATGCTTGGGTATTAGAGGCTAAAAAACCAACGGAAAATATCTACGAAGGTGATTCAGTAGAACAGGTCTATAGTTATGCGAGTCATCCTGAAATCAGAAGCAATTATTTTGCTCTTTGTAATGGCCTAGAATTTAGTTTATTTAAGACCCTCGATACCAGTACACCTATCTTATATTTTTCTCTTGATGCAATTGCCGATAGTTGGCAAGAGTTGACCCAGTATTTAGCCCCAGATAGATTTCAAGTGGGAAAAAGTTTTACCTATCAAAACCATTCCCCAATCAGTCGCAAAACTTTTGACTACTCAAGTCGTCCCTTATTAGAACCAATTGAGGTAAAAAAACAACAAGCTAAAAGACATTTTGGTGTTCATGGATATTTTACTAAACAAGCATGGAATGTGGTGGCAGAATATATTAAAAACTTTAGTCAACTGGGAGATGTCATTCTTGATCCTTTTGGCGGTAGTGGAGTGACGGCAATTGAAGCTTTAATGAATAACCGCAAAGCGATTAGTATTGATATTAACCCTCTGGCTATTTTTCTTGTTAATTCTTTAATTATTCCCGTTGATTTTGATGATTTAAGTCAAGCTTTTGAACGAGTTAAATTAGCCTACCAAGAGCGAGAACCGCAAACCAAAGAGGAAATAACAAAGATTCTCAATACCTATCCCTATCCCCAAGGTTTGAAACTGCCTAAAGGTTCTGATGTGGCTACTGTTGAACAGTTATTTAGTAACAAACAATTGGCTCAGTTAAGTTTATTAAAACATCTGATTAAACAAGAATTAAACGAGAATATTAGAGAGTCTTTGCTGTTAGTTTTTTCCAGTACAATCAATAAATATAATTTGACTTTTCATTACACAAGAAGTGCGGCGGGGGGTGATAGTTCTGTATTTAGATATTATCGCTATAGAATTGCTCATGAACCGGGAGAAATGCCCTTAATAAAAATTTATGAAACTAAATTTAAAAAACTTGTTGCAGCTAAACAAGAAATGGAGTTTTATGTTAATAAAAAAACTATTGATAACGCAACAATTGTTAAAGGAACAGCGACAGACTTAAGTTTTATTGAAAATGAAAGCGTTGATTATATTTATACCGATCCTCCCTACGGAAAGAAAATTCCCTACTTAGATTTATCAATAATGTGGAATGCTTGGTTAGATTTAGAAGTGACGGAAAAGGACTATCAATTAGAAGCTATTGAAGGTGGAACAATCCAAAAAAGTAAACAGGAATATAATCAATTAATTGCCCAAAGTATTCGAGAAATGTATCGAGTTTTGAAATTTGAGCGATGGTTATCCTTTGTCTTTGCTCACAAAGATCCTGAGTTTTGGCATTTAATTTTAGATACCGCAGAAAGTTGCGGATTTGAATATGTGGGAGCAGTGCCACAAAAAAATGGACAAACGAGCTTTAAAAAGCGGCAAAATCCCTTTACAGTTTTATCAGGACAGTTAATTATTAATTTTCGGAAAGTTCCTACTCCCAAAGCGGTAATGAAAGCTAACTTAGGCATGGATATCACCGAGATTGTCATGCAAACTGTTGAAGGAATTATTGCTAAAAATGATGGGGCAACCCTAGAACAAATTAACGATGAATTGATTATTAAAGGTTTGGAATTAGGGTTTTTAGATTTACTAGCCAAGGAGTATTCAGACTTGACTCCAATTTTGTTAGATAATTTTGATTATGAGGAAAAAACTGAATTATATACCATCAAAAAAGACAGTAAGTTTAAGTCAAAAATCGATGTTAAATTGAGAATTAAATACTATTTGATTAGCTATTTGAGAAGGATGGAAAGAGATAATAAAAGCTCTAGTTTTGATGATATTGTTTTTAATATATTACCTCTGTTAAAAAATGGCACAACTCCCGAAAATCAGACGATTCTAAGCGTCCTCGAAGATATTGCCCAGAGAGTTGGTGATGATAACTGGCGCTTAAAACAAGAAGGACAATTGAGTTTATTTTAAATCCAGTGGCAGCACACTTTGTTCTTTTTGTCAAAAAAACTTTCTCTTTGCAACAAAACTACACAATTAATTGATCAACGGGTTGGCTTAAAAAAGGCTCTTTAATCGCCAGTTGTTACTGTTCTTAAATAGGTTAGTGTAGATTTAGCAAGGGTTTTCAGGCTCACCAGACAGCTAAAAACCCCAAAAAGCACAGAGGAACCCATCATTTCATACTGCGAAATTATAGCGTTTCCTAAGCTAGTGAGGTACACATATTTTTCTTCCCTTTTGACTTTTGCCTCTTGCCTTTTGCCTAAAACCCATAACTTTTGTACCTCAGCAGACTGAAAAACGCTATATACCATAATCGCTGGAAGTATTGCAACCTCGTAAACAAATAAGAATTATTTTCAATAAATTCTTAAGAAAAGATAAATATTGCGAAATTTAAATTTAAATATTCTCAACTATTAACGCTTGTTTGATATAAAAAACTTATAAAAAGTTGTAATTTTTACTGACTGATGACTGATGACTGATCACTGATGACTGATTACTGATCACTGATTACTGACTGAGGGAAACTTTACCCAGGAGTGACAACTGCTGTTAAAGCCGCCGTAACCGCGTCCATCGGTTGATTACCGTCGATATGGTTAAGAGTCCCCTTTTGACCGTAATAATCTAAAACGGGGGCAGTTTGGTCGATATAAACCTGTAGGCGACGGGCGATCGTTTCTTGAGTATCATCTTGACGACCCCGTTGCATGAGACGCTCAATTAAGACCGTATCTGGTACAGCCAAATTAAGCACAAATGTGTGGCTATCGGCCAATTCTTCCAGTAATGCGTCTAAAAAGCTCGCCTGTGCCACCGTGCGGGGAAAACCATCAAGAATCCAACCCTTAGCACTGTCAGGCTGTTTTAAACGTTCCTGAATTAAACCTAATAACAACTCATCGGGGACTAATTCCCCCTTTTCCACATAAGCTTGTGCTTGCTGACCAAGTTCTGTCTTCTCTGTAATTGCTTGACGTAAAATTTCACCAGTAGAAATATGGGGAATCGTTAGAGATTCCGCTAATTTTGCCGCTTGGGTCCCTTTTCCCGATCCGGGCGGTCCCAAAAATATCACACCGATCCGTTTGCTCATGGATTAAATATAGGGTTTTAAGGGAAAAAACAACCAGTAACCGGTAAAAGGTCACTGGTTAACTATCTAACTACTTTTTAATCATGTCCTCATAGCGTTGAGACATGACATAGGTTTGAATTTGTTTCGCCGTATCGATCGCCACCCCCACCAGAATTAACAGGGAAGTTGCCCCCAAACCGCGAAAAGTGGTGACACCGGTGGCGCTTTCTACTACAGTCGGCACAGTAGCCACCAAACTTAAAAAGAGAGCGCCCAAAAGGGTGAGACGATTCAGCACCCCTTCCAGATAATTAGTAGTAGCGGTCCCTGGTCGAATCCCCGGAATACTGGCCCCCATTTTTTTCAGGTTTTGGGACATATCCTTGGGGTTAACGATCAGGGAAGCGTAGAAGAAACTAAAACCGAGAATCAGTAAGCTATAAAAAGCCACATAACCCCAACTATCGGGACGCAGGGCATTAACCAACTGAACTAAAACCTGACCGACCGGGTTATCCGTGGGTAAAGCTTGCACCAATTGGAAAGGTAAGACCAACACTGCCGAGGCGAAAATAATCGGCATCACGCCCCCTTGATTGAGTCGTAGGGGTAGATAACTGGTTCTTTCCCGATAGAGACGACGACCCACCTGACGACGGGCAGAAACAATCGGAATCCGACGGGTTCCTTCCTGAACAAAAACAATGCCGATAATCATCACCAAGAAAACCAGCAAGAGAATCACCACTTGAGCGATCGCTTGTCGGCCACCCTGTTGAGCAAAAGTAATCGTATCACCGAGGGTTTTCGGTAAAACAGCGACAATGTTGACAAAAATCAGCAAAGATGCTCCATTTCCCAGACCGCGTTCCGTAATCAGTTCCGAAATCCACATCACGAACATAGAACCCGCCACTAAAGCGAGAACCGTAGCAGCGATCGAGGGTAAAGTTCCGGCCACAACGCCGTTAGCAACCAATAAACCGAGAGTAATGCCGATACTTTGAATAATTGACCAACCAAAGGCAATATAACGGGTAATTTGGGCAATTTTTCGCCGTCCTGCTTCTCCTTCATTTTTCTGTAAATCTTCCAAAGAAGGAAGGGCAGCGGTGAGCAGTTGCACGATAATTGAGGCGTTGATATAGGGAAGAATGCCGAGGGCAAAAATCCCTAACGTCGATAATCCTCCCCCGGTAAACAGGTCAAGGATTCCCAAAGCGGCGTTACCTTGAATAATTTCTGCTAATCTTGCCCGATCCAAACCGGGTATCGGTACAAACATCCCAAAACGGAGCAGAATCAGTAAACCCAATGTAATCAACAAGCGACCGCGTAAACCGGCCGCCTGTGCCATTTGCATAAACGTTTCCTGTGCCGTGGGAGCCTTATCACGACTGACGACCATTAACAGTTACCTCTAGTGCAGTTTTTTTATGGGAAAAAGTAATCGAGGGGGAAAACTTTCTCGATTTTTTTAAGATTTCCCCTGTCTTTCTTATGATATATCAATCAGGTCTTGGGGGTTGGGTGTTAGGGGTTCGGTGTGGGGTGTAGGGTGTAGGGTGTGGGGTGTGGGGTGTGGGGTGTAGGGTGTGGGGAGAACAAAGCTGCCCTTTACCTTTTGCCTTTTGCCTTTTGCCTTTTGCCTTTTGCCTTTTGCCTTTTGCCTTTTATCTCCTGTCTCCTGTCTCCTGTATCCGTTAAATTTCTTCCCAAGTACCTTGAGCGGCGGTAATTTTCTCTTTAGCACTATTGCTAAAAGCGGCGGCCTTCACCTTGAGGGGAACGGTAATTTCACCATCACCTAAAACTTTTAAAGGGCCGTCATTGCTGGTGAGAATTTTAGCTTTTAGCAGACTTTCCAGGGTAACTTCCGTATTAGCGGGTAAAGAAGCCAATTTTCTCAGATTAACAATCGTGTATTGACGGGGGTTAACCAAAGGAAAATGCTTTAATTTGGGAACCCGACGATAGAGGGGCATTTGTCCCCCCTCAAAACCGGGACGAGTCCCCGTCCCAGAGCGAGATTTTTGTCCGCGCATTCCCAGACCGCAGCTAGCGCCCTGGCCGGCCGAGATACCCCGTCCCACACGACGACGGCGTTTAGTTGACCCTGGTTGGGGGGCGATTTCGTGGAGTTTCATGGTGATTTCTTTAGGTGTACAAATGTTCTACAGATACGCCTCTATCCTTGGCCACTTCCGAGAAAGTGCGGAGAGTTTCCAGGGCGTTAACGGCGGCTCTAGCGTTATTGAGGGGGTTATCGCTACCGAGTTGTTTAGCGAGGATATTTTTCACCCCGGCTAGTTCTAAAACGGTACGGACAGCACCTCCGGCAATAACCCCAGTCCCCGGAGCAGCCGGACGCATAAGCACCTGAGCGCCACCGGAAGCCCCCCGGGTGAGGTGAGTGATAGAACTAGCCTTAGTTAAGGAGACTTCAATTAGTTGTTTTTTACCATCGGCCACACCTTTACGGACGGCCCCGATCACATCCCCTGCTTTGCCGACTCCCACTCCCACCTGGCCGTTTTCATTACCGACCACGACGATAGCCCGGAAGCTGAGTTTTTTACCACCCTTAACCACCTTACTAACCCGGCGGATCTGGATGACCCGCTCTTGCCAAGTGGTTTCTTTTTCTTTTTCGCGGTTGCCTTTGCGACGTTTTGCCATAGTTTTATCAGTGTTGAAAGGATATTTTAGAAGTTTAAGCCGGCTGACCGAGCCGCTTCTGCTAAGGCTTTGACGCGACCGTGATAGAGATTGCCACCGCGATCAAAAACCACTTGTTCAATGCCTTTGTCTAGGGCCCGTTGGGCCACCAGTTTACCCACCGCAGCCGAGGCTTCTTGGGTAGCGGTGGATTCCAATTCCCCGCGCAAGGTTGCCTCTAGGGTAGAAGCGGCCGCGAGGGTGTGTTGGGCTACGTCGTCGATAATTTGGGCGTAGATGTGGTTATTAGAACGAAATACGGATAAACGCGGCCGTTCAGCAGTGCCATTAATTTTGCGACGCACCCGCTGGTGACGACGACGGACTGATTCTTTGCGACTAAGTTTCATGGTTTATTTTTTACCTCCTTTACCGCCTTTAGCACCTTTACCGCCAGCTTTACCAACTTTGCGACGGACAACTTCACCAAGATAGCGAATCCCTTTACCTTTATAAGGTTCGGGGGGACGAACTTCGCGGATTTTAGCGGCGATGTTACCGACGGCTTCTTTGTCGATGCCACTGACGATAACTTGGGTGTTGTTTTCTACGGCGACGGAAACACCATCGGGCATCTCCATTTCCACGGGTTTACTGTAACCAACATTAAGAACTAATTTACTACCCTGCGCCTGGGCGCGGTAGCCCACCCCTTGGATATCGAGGCGTTTTTGAAAGCCAGTCGCGACTCCTTCTACCATGTTGGCCACTAGAGTTCTACAGAGTCCGTGGCGTTCTCTGGCGGTACGCGAATCGTCTTGACGGGTAACGAGCAGGGTTTCGCCATCTTTATTGATGGCGACGGCGGTGGGTAGGGTTCTCTGGAGAGTTCCTTTGGGCCCTTTCACCGTCACGGTAGCACCATCGATATCGACGGTGACTTTATTGGGAATAGGAATCGGGCGTTTGCCAATACGAGACATAACAGTTATCAGTTATCAGTTATCAGTTATCAGGGAAGAGTTATCAGTGGGTCAGCTATCGGGTTTAAACTGGGAAAGGCTGACGGCTGATAGCTTATCCTTGTTTACCAGATGTAGCAAAGGACTTCGCCGCCAACGTTTTGTTTACGCGCTTCGCGATCGGTCATAATGCCTTTAGAGGTGGAAACAATGGCGATGCCAATGCCACCGAGGACGCGCGGTAAGTCTTTACTGTTGGAATAAACTCGCAGGCCCGGTTTACTGACTCTGGTGAGGGTAGTAATGATCGGTTGACGGTTTTTGCCTTTATATTTGAGGGAAAGAACTAATTGAGATTTAATCCCCTCACCCACTTCCTCAAAGTCAGCAATAAAGCCTTCGTCTTTGAGAACTTGAGCAATACTGCGCGTCATCCGCGTGGTGGGAATTTGAGTAGTGGTCTGCCGAACCGCGCAAGCGTTACGGATGCGGGTCAGCATATCCGAGATGGTATCGTTAGCAGACATGAATTACCTGTTTTTCTCCTAAATTGGGATCAACATCAGTGGTCAGTTATCAGTTATCAGTTATCAGTGGGTCAGTTATCAGATTTGAGTATTAAGTGAGTAGTATTAAATAGCAGCTTCCTGCTGTCTTTTCACTCAATCACTGTTTACTGTTTACTGTTGACTGTTCACTGTTCACTTATTTACCGGTCACTGTTTACTTTTCTCTTGATTGATTTATCTAAAGGGCATTCCCATCTCTTTGAGGAGGGCGCGTCCTTCTTCGTCGTTTTTAGCGGTGGTGATGATTGAGATGTCCATCCCGCGAATTTGATCGATTTTGTCGTATTCAATTTCAGGGAAGATCAACTGTTCACGAATGCCTAAACTGTAGTTACCACGACCATCAAAACTGTTACCACTGATACCGCGAAAGTCGCGAATGCGTGGTAAGGCCAGATTAATGAGACGGTCTAAAAAAGCGTACATTCGATCGCCGCGCAATGTCACCATGACACCCACGGGCATTCCTTCGCGAATTTTGAAGCCAGCGATCGCTTTTTTGGCTCTAGTCACTACTGGTTGTTGTCCAGTGATGGTGGACAGTTCCTCCTTGGAAGACTCCAAAGCTTTGGCATTTTGTGAAGCTTCCCCAAGACCGCGGTTAACGGTAATTTTGATAACTTTAGGTACTTGGTGGATATTGGTATAACCAAATTGTTCTTTCAGTTTAGGAACAATGGTTTCTTGATAGGTGGTTTTTAGTTTTTGGCTCATAGTTTTGCTGCTTGCTTTTCCTGGGCTTGGTCAGGAACTAGAATTGATGGGAAACTAATCGATAATTTCGCCAGTTTTCTTCAGTATCCGCACTTTCCGACCGTCTTCGGTAAAGGTATAACCCACCCGACTGGCGATTTTTTTCTTCTCGGAATAAAGCATCACTTTGGAACTGTGAATCGGTGCTTCGTAGGTAAGGATTTGACCCGATTCTCCTTCCTGTTGGGGTTTAGTATGTTTGGTGCGGATATTAACTCCCTTGACCACCACGGTACTTTCTTGGGGTAAAGCGCGTAAAATTTCGCCCACTTTGCCCTTATCGGAACCGGCGATTACCTGAACGACATCCCCTTTTTTAACGTGCATTTTTTGCCTTTGGGGCGGGGTTTGAATGTTTTTCTTACTCATTTTTTTTGACCTCAAGGTGTGAAAAGTTTTAGACTAGCCATCAGCCAATTGCCTTGGTACTTTTCACTTTGATCAGAGAACTTCTGGGGCTAAGGAAACAATTTTGGTGTAGTTTTTATCGCGCAATTCCCGAGCGACAGGACCAAAAACCCTAGTACCTTTGGGATTACCGTCATTATTAATAATCACGGCGGCGTTATCATCAAAACGGATGCTCATGCCACTATCGCGACGGACGGTTTGACGGGTCCGCACAATCACCGCCGTCACCACATCGGATTTTTTCACGGGCATATTGGGGATAGCGTCCTTAACCACGGCGATAATTTTGTCACCGATGCCACCGTAGGTACAGTTACCTGTTCCCAGCACCCGCAGACACATTAGTTTCCGCGCCCCGCTATTGTCAGCGACATTTAAGTAGGTTTGTTGTTGAATCACGGTTTTTACCTAGGTGAAATTTAATTATCGGTTAATATTTCCGCCACTTCCCAACGTTTGGTTTTACTGAGGGGGCGGGTTTCACGAATACGAACTCGATCGCCTTGTTTGGCTTGATTTTCTGCGTCGTGAGCTTTAAATTTCTGGGTTTTCACGACGATTTTGCCGTATTTAGGGTGAGGAGAGCGGTTTTCAATGGCTACCACTACGGTTTTATCCATTTTGTCGCTGACTACTACCCCAACTCTTTCTTTAACTGCCATAGCGGGTTATGCCTCCGGGGTGGACTGGGCTAGTTGGCGCTCCCGTTCTACGGTCAATAATTGGCCGAGACGGTGGCGGGTGTGTTTGAATTCGTGGGTTTTTTCCAAGCGGCGGGTGGCCTGTTGCAAACGCAATTCAAACAGTTTCTTTTTGGCAGCGAGGATAGCATCAGCGATGTCCTCATCGCTCATCTGCCTCACTTCGGCGATTTTCGGTAAAGCCATTAGACAAAATCCTCCTCGCGAGTGATAAATTTGGTCTTAATCGGTAATTTTTGGGCGGCTAGGCGCATTGCTTCCCGGGCCACGGGTTCGGCTACCCCGGCAATCTCAAACATAATGAACCCCGGTTTAACCACGGCCACCCAGAATTCGGGGGAACCTTTCCCGGAACCCATCCGAGTTTCTGCGGCCCGTTGGGTCACGGGTTTATCGGGAAAAACGCGAATCCAGATTTTGCCACCCCGACGAATATAACGAGTCATTGCCCGTCTGGCCGCTTCGATTTGACGGGAAGTAATCCAACAGGGTTCGGTGGCTTGCAGGGCGAAATCGCCGAAATTAATCGTATTTCCGCCGGTGGCCAGCCCGCGCATCCGTCCGCGCTGTTGTTTGCGGAATTTTGTTCTTTTGGGACTTAACATGAGCTATTTACCACTGATAAATATTAGGGATCAGCCCTCACTAGAGCGATCTTCAAACTGTTGACGGCGACGCTGTTGACGGCGCGGTGCTTGAGCGGGAACGGCGGCGGCAATTTCTTCTTGGCCGGGGATAATTTCGCCCTTAAAGATCCAAACTTTCACGCCTAGAATCCCGTAGATGGTGCTGGCGGTTTTATAGGAGTAATCAATATCGGCGCGCAGGGTATGCAGGGGAACTCGTCCTTCCCGCACCCATTCGGTCCGAGCGATTTCTGCACCGTTGAGACGACCGCTAACTTGAATTTTGATCCCTTTGACTTCAGCCCGTTGGGCCCGTTGGATGGCTTGCCGGACAACACGACGGAAGGAAACCCGTCTTTCTAGTTGTTGGGCAATGTATTCGGCGATCAGGTTGGCATCGGCATCAACGCGAGCGACCTCAATGACGTTAATGCGAATTTGACGCTGGCCACCGAGGGCTTTTTGTAAACCTAGGCGCAGCTGTTCGATTCCCGTGCCACCACGACCGACGACGACACCGGGGCGGGCGGTGTGGATGGAAATATCTACTTGATCGGCCTTACGTTCGATGCGAATATCGGCGATACCGGCATTAGCAAGGTTTTTTTCGACGTACTGACGAATGCGGCGATCTTCTTGCAGTAGTTCGGGGTAACGTTTCGCGTCGGCATACCAGCAAGATTTATGATCTTTGATAACGCCGAGACGAAAACCGAGGGGATGGATTTTTTGTCCCATTGTGGTTTTTTTAGTTAAGGTGATTAGTCTTTGTTGCTAGGAGCGACGGCGACGGTGATATGACAGGTGGGTTTGCGAATTTGGTAGGCGCGCCCTTGGGCCCGGGGTCGAAAACGTTTTAGGGTCGGTCCGCCATCGGCAAAGGCTTGGCTAACTACCAAAGTGGCGGGATCGAGTCCTTCGTTATTTTCGGCGTTGGCAACGGCGGAACGCAGGACTTTTAGGATCGGGTCACAGGCCCGGTAGGGCATGAATTCGAGAATAATTAGGGCTTCCCGATAGGAGCGCCCGCGGATCTGATCGAGTACCCGTCTGACTTTCAGGGGTGACATCCGAATATAGCGGGCGATCGCTTTGACTTCGTTAGAGGTATCGATGGTCATTTCAGTTATCAGTTATCAGTTATCAGTTATCAGTCATCAGTTATCAGTCTTGGTGATTTATGGTCACGACTCTTCGGCCTTGCTCAGAGGCCACTATCTAGCTGATGGAGTAGCGGCTGATTTATTTCCGTCCTGCTTTTTTGTCGCTCTTGGCGTGGCCGCGGAAGGTGCGGGTGGGAGCGAATTCACCGAGTTTATGACCGACCATCTGCTCGGAAACATAGACGGGAACGTGCTGTTTGCCGTTGTGAACGGCGATCGTGTGACCGACCATATCGGGAATGATTGTCGAGGCACGGGACCAAGTTTTAATCACTTGTTTACTGCCCTGTGCGTTGAGTTTTTCGATTTTTTCCATCAGGTGGCCGGCGACAAATGGCCCCTTTTTCAGTGAACGACCCATAATTTTCAGTCAAAAGTAAAGTAATAATTTCTAACCTTGGTTACGACGGCGCACGATCAGATCGCTACTGCGTTTTTTCTTGTTGCGAGTTTTGCGACCGAGGGCGGGTTTACCCCAGGGAGTCATCGGGCCAGAACGTCCGATCGGAGCGCGACCCTCTCCACCTCCATGCGGGTGATCGACTGGGTTCATGACGCTACCCCGAACATGAGGCCGTTGACCGCGGTGACGGGTACGACCGGCTTTACCGAGACTGATATTTCTCGCTTCGGCGTTACCGACTTTTCCGATGGTGGCGTAGCATTCACGCCGGATCATGCGGACTTCTTTGGAGGGGAGGCGGATGGTAACGTAATCGCCTTCTTTGGCTACCACTTGGGCGAAACCACCAGCAGCCCGCACCATTTGACCACCGCGACCAGGAACGAGTTCGATGTTATGAACTTCTGTCCCTAGGGGGATGCGACTTAAGGGTAGGGCATTACCGACCTCGAAGGGAGCGTTTTCTCCGGCGATGACGGTATCACCAACGCCTAAACCGGCGGGGGCGATGATGTAGCGTTTTTCCCCGTCTTTGTAGAAAAGCAGGGCAATGCGGGCGTTACGGTTAGGATCGTACTCGATCGCCGCTACTGTGGCCGGAATATCCCGTTTATCGCGACGAAAATCGATAATCCGGTAGAGGCGTTTATGGCCGCCGCCCCGGTGACGACTGGTAACGACACCGCGATTATTACGCCCCTGTTTGCTGTGTTTGCGATGAGTTAGGGACTTTTCCGGTTCGGTTTTGGTGATCTCTTTAAAGTCGGAGATGGCCGCCTGCCTTGTCCCGGGGGTTAAAGGTCTAAAAGAACGAATACCCATAGTTTAGTTTTCCGTTATCGGGTTTCTTGGTTGTTATACGTCGGGATAGAGGGTGATCGAGTCGCCTTCGGCTAGGGTGACGATCGCGCGTTTGTATTGGGGTTTGTAACCGAGGAAACGGCCGACGCGTTTTTTCTGACGAGAGGGGCGGCTGGTGTTCACTTTCGTTACTTTCACCTCAAACAGCAGTTCGATCGCCGCTTGAATTTCCGGCTTGGTCGCTTTCAAGGCGACATCGAAGACGTATTTATTTTGTTCTAGGAGTAGGGTGGCTTTCTCGGTGACGATCGGCTTTAGGATCAGATCGGCGAGTTGCCTGGCTTCAGTTTTAAGCACCATAGACCTCCTCAATTTTGGCTAGGGCTGCGGCGGTGGCGATAACTCGATCGGCTAGGATGACATCATAGACGTTGAGACTATCGGCGCGAATAATTTTGAGATTGCAGATATTACGCCCCGATAAATAGACATTTTCGGGAATTTCCGTCAAAATCAGCAGAATTTTTTCCTCTGGACTGGCTCCCCAGCGACTTAAGGCAGCGGTGAGTTCCTTGGTTTTGGGTTGGGAGAATTGTTCGGCGAAGCTTTCAACCACGATAAAGTTATCGGCCTGGCTGATCAAAGCGGTTCTCAGGGCTAATCTTTTCTCTTTGCGATTGACCTTAACCTCAAAATCTCTCGGTTTGGGTCCGAAGATGACACCGCCACCACGCCAGAGGGGAGAACGGATCGAACCAGCCCTAGCGCGACCAGTGCCTTTTTGCCGCCAGGGTTTGCGACCACCGCCGCGCACTTCCGAGCGGGTTTTGGTGGAGGCGTTACCTTGACGGGCCGCCGCTAGATGGCTGATGACGACGCGGTGAATTAGGTGTTTGGCGGTTTCGGGTTTAGCGGTTTTCAGTTCCAGGGTGCCTGTTCCCGCTTCTTCCCCTTGCCAATTTTTGACTGTGTAGTTAACCATGGCTTTAATCTTTCCTTGCCCTATTTACCAAATTTCTTGGCGGGGGTGATGTTTAACAGGGTTCCTGGTTTGCCCGGGACGGCTCCTTTGATCAGGATCAGGTTGCGTTCGCTATCGATTTTGACCACGGACAATTTGCGGATGGTCACTTGGGTGGCTCCGTATTGTCCAGCCATTCTCTTACCCGGGAAAACCCGGCCTGGGGTAGTACCGGCACCGGTGGAACCGGGGAGACGGTGGTTTTTGGAACCGTGGGTCATGTTACCGCGCTTGAAGTTATGGCGTTTTTGATAGCCGGAGAAACCCCGTCCGATGGTGGTTCCAGCCACATCGACCAAATCGCCTTCTTGGAAGATAGCGGCGGTAATTTCTTGGCCTAAAGTGTAAGCGGATGCGTCCTCAAGACGGTATTCGATTAAATGCCGCAGGGGGGAGACACCGGCTTTGGCTAAATGACCGAGTAGCGGTTTATTGAGGGCTTTTTCTTTGACGGTTTTGTATCCCACTTGAATGGATTCATAACCGTCGGTTTTTTTAGTTTTGACTTGGGTGACGGGACACGGACCGGCTTGAACGACGGTGACGGGAATGGCGACTCCCGTTTTGTTGTCGAAGATTTGGGTCATGCCCAGTTTTGTACCGAGGATACCGATAGACACGGATTGTTCTCTTTATCTTTACTAGACGACAATCAAAAATAACGTGGCCGTGGCTATAGGAGCGAGAAAAATCTTTCCCGCTTTATCAGCCTGCCCAACTTGAATGACTTTTTTCGAGTTATTTAAGCTGGCATCCCGTTAAATTCGTAAGTAGGACTAGACAGGGTTGCTGGTTCTGCCTAGATTGTTGCTGGTCTTTGTTTCTTGGGGACTTAAAGGGTTGATCTTCAGTATCCCGGCGAAGACCGATTGACCAAGGCGGTTCTGCTTGGCAGTGCCTTGGACACCACCTAACACCGATTTTGGCCACGATCAAACATTGTATAATATTTGTGACCTTTTAGGCAAGAGATTTTTTTTAGTCACTGGAAATGATAATATCTAATCTGGTTGAATTATTTTTACCAGTCAGCGGTCTTGAGTGGTGATGGGGGCAGACCGAGCCAATAGATTTAATTACAGCAGTTATCTTAATGGTGAGGTACAAATTTTTCGTTTTAGGGAATTGGTCGTCGATACCAAATTAGGTTACACTTCTTGATGGGAAACACTGTCAATGGGGGGGGGATGACAGGATTGTACTATCATCCCTTGTCTGGAGGTTAAATCGCTTCCAGGTCTTTTTCTCCGGTACGGATGCGGACGATCTGTCCCACGGGGGAGATGAAGATTTTACCGTCTCCGATTTCACCAGTACGCGCGGCAGAAATCAGCTTATCGACGACCATATCGACTTGCTTATCTTCGACGACTATCTCGATCTTGAGTTTTTGGAGAAATTCGACGGTATACTCGGAACCGCGATAACGTTCCGGTTGACCTTTCTGACGACCGAAACCTCTAACTTCAGATACGGTCATCCCGACAATGCCCGCGTTAACTAGGGCGATTTTCACTTCTTCAAGTTTAAAGGGTCGGATAATCGCTTCTACTTTCTTCAAAATATCTATCTCCTCGTTGCGTGACGATACCTTCTTGGTAAATTACCTGTTAATTCTAAACTCGGAATCCCGACAATAGCACTTAAAGTCATAATTTCTTCAATTATTGCCCTTGGCCACAGTCTGCCGCGGTGAAAAATTCCAGGTGGGAATTAGCCCACCCGAAGCCATAAATAAACCAACTAGAGAGATAATCCTAACTGAAGACCGAAAACACCGTGAACTAGCAGTAAAATCAGGGCAATACTGCCTATATAGGCGTGAATAGTCCGAAAAAGTTCTTTTTTCCCGCCAGCGAAGCCTGTGAGGGATAATAATCCATTGAAAGCTAATAAACCGATCGCGATCGATCCTGTCCAGAAATGGCTGCTTTCGAGGATGGGATGTTTCTGCATGACCAGGGATAAAACACCGCCGGTGTAACCGAGAACGATAAATAAAAACAGCCAAGGAGCGAGTTTGCGGTGATCGGCTCTATTTTTGGCCACTACTTCCCCATCTTTGCTTAAACGGCTTTGCCAACCGGCATAGGCAGTATAACTACCCATAACTAAAACCACAATCCCCATCATGACTGGATGTCCCCAATGAACGATCGGTTCGGGAGTTCCGAGACCGCGAAAGGCAGCGGCGATCGGCTCTAGCGCATCACTTAAACTTTGATTCATGTTTGTTACCTAACTTTACAAAACCCTCTCGCCTAAGATTTTAGCCGATCTTTGGCCTGGAAAAACTTCGGTTAGTCGAAAAAATGTCAAGCCTTCGCTAAATTTCTTAACATTTCAGCTAGAGATGAGCGGAGAAATATAGAATAAAGGCAGGGGAAAGCAAGGATCCCCAAGGGGATTAGCCCCTAGGAGGGCATTATGACTTATCTGCTCAAAGATCGGCACTCGGCAGGGAGACTATTAGCTAGTTACTTGACAGAATATACAAATAGTGCTAGGGTGATGGTTTTGGCTTTGCCCCGGGGTGGGGTTCCGATCGCCTTTGAAATTGCCCAAAGGTTACATTTACCCCTAGATCTGTGTTTAGTGCGAAAATTAGGTGTGCCAGAGCGAAAAGAGTTAGCTTTTGGGGCGATCGGTCAGAATGGGGTGCGGGTAATCAATGAAAGTATTGTTGAGGACTTGCACCTATCGGAAGCGATGATGGAACGGGTAGCAAAGGAAGAAATGATCGAATTAGAGCGACGCGATCGCTTGTATCGAGGTGAGCGACCCTTTCCCAGCCTAACGGGAAAAACGATTATTCTAGTAGATGATGGTATCGCTACGGGAGCAACGATTAAAGCGGCGATTCTGACCCTTAAAGCTGGAAATCCCGCTGCTATTATTATTGCTGTTCCTATTGCCCCACTGGAAGTCTGTGATCAATTAGAAAAATTAGTCGATCGAGTAATTTGCCTACATAAACCCTACGAATTGAGATCGATTTCTCTTTGGTACGAAGACTTTTCCCAAACCAGCGATGAGGAAGTGCAAACACTTTTAGCCACCGTCGATAGTTCTTTAATTCAAGTTTAGAGAGCGTTCGTCAATTAATTTAAAGAAGGTGGACATAATCGAAAATTAGTAATCAGTAATCAGTAGATATACATTTCAGTTATAACTATTTATTAGTACACAAGACAAAAGCAAGCTGTGATTGGGTTATAGCGTTTTCCAATCTCATGAGGCACACCAAAATCTTAACTCCTGAATCCCGAATCCTGACTCCTGAATCCTGAATCCCGAATCCTGACTCCTGACGACCGACTCCTCAAAACCTAAGACTCTGTACCTCACAACTATGGGAATTGCTATATAAATTTTGGGGATGTCTCTGTTTACTGATCACAGCAAAAAGCTGACGGCTTAGATGTGTAATTAATTTTGCTTAGGACTTAACTGATCACTGATGACTGATCACTGAACGAGTACGGAGGGAGTCGAACCCCCGACACCCAGGACCGGAACCTGGTGCTCTATCCTCTGAGCTACGTACCCACGATAAAATACTATTATAGTATAGCACTAGCCGACGCAGTAGATCAGAAATTCCTATGACTAGCGATCGCCCTTTAAAACTACTGATCAGTAACGATGACGGCATTTCCGCTCTAGGAGTCCGCATCCTTGCTAACACCCTCGCTACTGCGGGTCATCAAGTGACCGTAGTTTGTCCCGACGGCGAGCGCTCTGCCACTGGTCATGGCCTAACCCTACACCATCCCATCCGGGCCGAACAGGTGGAAGGAATTTTTCACCCCGATGTGATTGCCTGGTCCTGCTCGGGAACTCCGGCCGATTCGGTGAAATTTGCCCTTAGTGCCGTCCTCAAAGAGCGTCCCGATTTAGTTTTAGCTGGCATTAACCACGGGTCTAATCTCGGCACCGATATCCTCTATTCTGGCACGGTTTCTGCGGCCATGGAGGGATTAATCGAAGGTATTCCCAGTATTGCTGTTAGTCTCGCCAGTTTTAAAGCCTGTGATTTCCAGCCGGCCGCCGATTTTGCCCTCACTTTAGTCAGGAAAGTTGCCCTTAATCCTTTTCCCGTTCCCACTTTACTCAATGTTAACGTCCCTCCAGTTAGTAGTGCCGAAATCAAGGGAGTGAAAATCACTAGGCAAGGATTGCGACGCTACGAGGAAACCTTCGAGAAAAGACTGGATCCCAGGGGTAAAAGTTATTACTGGTTAATTGGGGAAGTGGTGGAAGATATCGAACAACCGGACTACAGCCATTTACCCCCGCAAGTGCCTACGGATGTGCGCGCTATTGGCGAGAATTTTATCACCATCACGCCCCTACAATACAATTTAACTGATGTGCAGGGTTTTCAACATTTGCACCGGAATTCTTGGTTTGATTGAGGATCAACTCATGATATTCTGATTCAATCATTAGCGTTTGAGAGCCTATGTCCCCTCAATTTAATTTTCAAGAAAACGAACTCGAAGAAGCGGATATCATAACCCTCTGGGATGAGCAAGGTCGATCGCTGGACTGTTATATTGAGAACGCCTATGAAACCGATGACCTCACCTATATGCTTCTTGTCCCCGTGGATACCCCGGTGATGATTCTAGCTTGGGACGAGGAATCGGAGGAAGAAGAATCTGATGCCTTCCTAATCGAAGATAGCGAGGAAATCGAGCGGGTTTTTGCCGATGCTAAGGCAGTTTTAGCAGAATTAGACCTATTGCTCAAACCCACTGCTCACACCTTAACCGTTAGTGGTGAATTGCCTCCCCTGGAAGAAGATAATGTTCTCAGTTTAGAAATCGATAGCGATGCTCCTTCCTCGTCATCAGAGCCGGAAGAATTGCAATTTCTCGCCAGTTTCTTTTCCGAAGACCAAAAATACTCGATTTACAGTCCCCTTGCTCCTTTGTTATTCTTAGCTGTCGGTGATGGGGAAGGGAAGGTTGAATTAGTTTCCCCCGATGATGACGGTATGGGACCGATTCTAGAGGAACTTTTGTTTGATGAACTCGATTAATTACTTGATTTTACCAAATCCGCTGACCAAAATTATTGATAAATCTAGTCACAGTATATCTTTCGGGATTTCATCATCATTGCGATTAACACGGATTTGGTATTTTTTCTTTAAATTACGGCGTTTATCATAAAGATGAAGTATAACCTAACTTGGTATTAACGACCGGCTCCTGTCTCCCGAAAATAAAAACCTTATACCTCACTATTAAGATAAATGCTATATCACCACAACCTAAGTACAGGACAAAAATTGTAGGGAATGAAGAAAATCCCGATGATTAGGCAAAGAAGGGTTAAGAATCAGATGACGAAGATGGTCAAAACCTAAGCGAAAAAGACTCTTAGCACGACGACCGTGTTTCTTGAGGGG
>NZ_JAPZSO010000022.1:0-48023 GCF_027531715.1 Microcystis sp. LE19-8.1F
CCACGCCCCACTCCACGCCCAACACCACGCCGAACGCCACGCCCGACGCCACGCCCAACACCACGCCCACCCAATTAACAGAAAGTCCTAAATTTGCTGCTATGCTACAGATAATCAGAGGGGTAATTACAGTTAAGAGAAGACCCTGAATCCCTAGACGCAATTGTACGGGATGGTTATCGCCGCCGCCTCTCGTTTCCACATACCAGCGCACTGCTTGGGGAAAATAAAACACCCAGTACAACAGCAAAAGATAATCAAAGGGATTCCATAAAGATAAATCGCGTCTGAGTTTAGGGGCGAGATTAATGGTGGGGACGGTGCTTTCCTTCATAATTTTTATCTCTGGCTATTTACCCGGTGATGGTTTATTAAGTAGGTAGGTGTTAACTGTCAAACACCCCCCTTATCAAGGGGGGCAGGGGGGATCAAACCCCCCTTATCAAGGGATTAAGGGGGGAGCCATCTTCAATTTAATTATAACCAGCTAAGTGAACTACTCTCAACAGAGTTGAGAGCTTCCTATTTCACGGGGGATTGCCTCAAGACGGACTTACGCCCAACTTTTGGTCTTACATCCCCTCTATAGGCAGTATCGCTAGTTCCTAACGACAATACTTCGGCTTTGCTCAGTACAAGTATCCGTAAGGCTTCATTTTTGATGTTTATCGCCGCATTTATATCACGATCATGGGTTGTTTTGCAATGCTCACAAGTCCATGTTCTAACATCAAGTGGTAAACTCGCTACTTGATTTAGACAGACATTACAAGTTTTAGAACTAGGGAAAAACCTATCAACTTCGATATAAGTTTTTCCTTCCCATTCTGCCTTGTATTTAAGCATTGTACAAAACATTCCCCAACCACAATCACTAATAGCCTTAGCTAAATTATGATTGCGTACCATGCCTTTAACATTGAGATTTTCTACCGCAATAACTTGGTTTTCGTTAACTATCTTACGGGATAGCTTGTGGAGAAAATCCTCACGACATCTTGAGATTTTAGAGTGAACTTTAGCTACTTTACGTCTAGCTTTTTGACGGTTGTTACTTCCCTTCTTTTTACGGGATAACTTTTGTTGTTTACGCTTTAAATTACGTTGATGTTTAGCTAAATGTCTAGGATTCTCATACTTACTACCATTGCTGGTAATGGCAAAATGAGTAAGTCCTAAATCAATTCCTATGCCTTTGCCATCCTTTGATGTCTCAGGCAACTCCAATTCGTCATCAACTAAAATAGAAGCGTAGTATTTACCGTCTGGAGTTTTTGAGATAGTAACGGTTTTAATTGTTCCTTCAAATTCCCGATGACGCACACAATAAACTAATCCAACTTTACCCGGTAATTTGAGGTAGTCACCTTCAAACTTGACATTAGCTGGATAGCTAATTGATTGCCTACCATGTTTGGACTTGAATCTTGGTAATCTAGCCCGTTTTTCAAAGAAATTTTGATAAGCTTGCGATAAGTTCAAAGCAACAACCTGTAAGCACTGAGAATAAGCATCTGTCAACCACTCATATTCTTTTTTGAGACTAGGCAATAGTCCCTGAATATAGTTTCGTGTTAGCCCTTTTCCTGTGGTTTTATAGGTTTCTTGGCATAAATTCAAGGAATAGTTCCAAAACCAGCGACAACAGCCGAAGCCTTTAGCTAAGGCTATTTCTTGCTCGGTATTGGGTTTTATTGTGAATTTATATGCTTTGTACATGGCTGTTATCAAGAATCTATATTTATGATAACACAACTTTATAGAATTGTCTATATGCTGGTCAGCATTCATCCCATCGCTAAAAGCGAGGGACTTCTGCTGACACTAAGTTAAATCAACTTCTGAAAGACAAAAAGGGCAAAAAATCAGATTTATAGCGATACAATAGCTATTTTTTGACCAAAAAGGTAATTTATTGGCTGTTACTGCCTTTTATCTTCCCGCATCCCTGTTTTAAACCCCATGAATCCCAATCGGGCGATCGAGATTAATTTTTTGGACTGCTTATTCGATAAAATAGGAAATTAGGCCATCTAATCAAATCTGTATCCTTAAGGCTATGACAATTATTTCTCGATCGATCCCCCAATCACCCACTAAATCCTCGTCTATCGGCGGCTGGCGCGGTTTGATCGAAGAATATCGCCAATTTCTGCCCGTAAGCAGTAAAACCCCTGTAATTACCCTCCTAGAAGGCAATACACCCCTGATCCCCGCCCCCTATCTCTCAGCACAAATCGGGCGCGATGTCAAGGTTTTTGTCAAATATGATGGCTTAAATCCCACCGGCAGCTTTAAAGACCGGGGCATGACCATGGCCATCTCGAAAGCTAAAGAAGAAGGGGCAAAAGCGGTGATTTGTGCCAGTACTGGGAACACCTCGGCGGCGGCGGCAGCCTATGCAAGACGTGCGGGGATGCGGGCCTTTGTGATTATCCCCGACGGTTATGTGGCCTTAGGAAAATTAGCCCAAGCTTTATTGTACGGAGCGGAAGTCATCGCTATTAATGGCAACTTCGATGATGCCCTCAAGATTGTCCGCCAACTATCAGAAAATTATCCCGTAACTTTAGTCAATTCCGTCAATCCCTACCGTTTAGAGGGTCAAAAAACCGCCGCTTTCGAGATTGTCGATGTCTTGGGTAATGCCCCCGACTGGTTATGTATTCCCGTCGGTAACGCGGGCAATATTAGCGCCTATTGGATGGGATTCTGTCAGTATCACCAGATAGGCAAATGTGACCGACTGCCGAAGATGATGGGTTTTCAGGCCGCCGGGGCTGCCCCTTTTATCTCTAAACAACCGGTTGACCATCCCGAAACCCTAGCCACGGCTATCCGTATCGGCAACCCCGCTAACTGGGAAAAAGCTTGGGCCGCTAGTCACGCTAGTCAAGGGCAATTTCACGCGGTCAGCGATGAGGAAATATTGGCAGCCTATCGGATTTTAGGAGGCCAAGAGGGGGTTTTCTGTGAACCGGCCAGCGCCGCTTCTGTGGCAGGATTATTAAAAGTGCATCAACAGGTTCCCGATGGGGCCACCGTAGTGTGTGTTTTAACGGGAAATGGACTAAAAGACCCAGATTCGGCGGTAAAATACAGCAATAACCAACTAAAATCCGGGATTGCTCCCGAATTAACCCAAGTGGCTCAAATTATGGGCTTTTAAGCTAACGTTAATTCGGGTTAAGCAGTGCTTCTATAAAACTCCCTTAGAACTGGGAATTATACCGGCGCGACGGGGATCGATCGCTATGGCCATACTCATCGCCCGGGCAAAAGCTTTAAAAGTAGCCTCAATAATATGATGGGAATTAATCCCGTCTAATTGACGAATATGTAGGGTCATTTGACTGTGATTGACCAAAGCAACAAAAAATTCCCGCACTAGCTGAGTATCGTAGGTTCCCACTCTTTGGGTAGGAATTTCTAGACCATAACTGAGGTGGGGACGACCGGAAAAATCGAGGGCAACTTGCACTAAAGCTTCATCGAGAGGGGCGACAAAATGCCCGAAACGGACGATGCCTTTTTTGTCGCCTAAAGCTTGCAGTAAAGCTTGTCCGAGGGTGATTCCCACGTCTTCATTGGTGTGATGGTCATCAATTTCTATATCTCCGGTGGCACGCACATCGAGATCGATCGCAGCGTGGGAGGCGATTTGCTGCAACATATGATCAAGAAAGGGAATTCCTGTCTGGGCGCGACAATTGCCGCTACCATCAAGATCGAGCGTCACCTCTACATCGGTTTCTTTGGTAGTACGACTAACCGAGGCGCGACGGCAAGGTGAGACAAAAGAATCGGGGATCTGGGAAGTGGAAATCATTTAAGTAAAAATAAGTAGGTAGCCGTTAAAAATTATCAGATGCCCCCCTTATTAAGGGGGGATTAAGGGGGGATCGGCACCCCCCTTATCAAGGGGGGCAGGGGGGATCGAATTATTGACTAGGGAGATGGGAGTTTTTTTCAGTAATCAGTGAACTTAAAACTCATATCTGATCACTGATAACTGATCACTGATAACTGATCACTGAAAAGGCCTAACTTTCTGGTTCAGTTTTAGCTTCCGCTGGCGGACCGGGGGGCAACACTTCCTCGCTCAGGGGTTGAGGATTTTGGCTAGTGGGGGGACTAGTGGGGGAACCCTCCGGCTGATTGAGAGCGGGGGTTTGGGGAGGAGTTTCTGGGGCTTTTTCTTCGATTATCGCTTCTTTGGGCGGTTCTGACTGGGTTGGGGCCGGATTTGGACCTGTGGTTTCGGGCGGCTTGACGTTATCCGGTTGGGGGCTAACGGCCGGTTGCGGCGGTTGATTAGGACGAAGCGGGGTTTCAATTGCCGGCGTTACGGGGGGGGAGTTACGAGTATTGAGGTTACTACCCTCTGGTTTTGGGGGATTAGCGATCGCACCTCGGCACACTTCCGGGTTAGGGGCAAAACTGACTCGCACCTGATAGATTCTCGACTCACCACTGGGATTATTAAAACGAGTTAAGCGCACTTCCCTAGCCCCCTGTTGATTGAAAATCGGGAAGCCAGCACTTTTAATTAACTGGGGTTCACTGCTGAGGCGGCCTTGACCATCCACCGTCACCCCATAAACCGCCGTCCCCGCTAATTGACGGGAACAAGCCGTAGCGGGATAATTACCGGTCAAATTGACGGTAGTTATGCCTCTGCTGCCCTGATTGGGCTGATTTAGTTCATTTAAGGCGTTAGGATTAGTTTTTTGGACTCTGGCCAGCCAATCCACCTGATTTCTCATGGCATCCTCGTTACTGGTATTACTTTTATCCGCCTCCAGGGAGCGCAAACGTTCCTGCATTTCCCACATTAATTGTTGACGACGCTGTTCATCAATGGGCGATTGACCATTCGGCTCCGGCGTGCGGGCCAAGGAATTGTTTAATTGTTCCTGTGCCTGTTGCGATGCACTAAGAGGGGATTTTCGCAATCTATCTAAAGTTAGATTATCTTGGTAGGGATCGAAGTCAGGCGGTATCCGGTTGTTATTAGTCTCCCTAGGCAGATTATTATTGTCCAGCAGCGTGGGAACAGAAGGAGGACTAGGTAAACTGGGGGTAGAAGTGGGAAAATTGCGAGGAATCGGTAATCTACCCAGAGAGGGAATAGATGCCACGGGAGGAGAATAGATATTGACGGAGGGTAAAGAGGAGAGGGGAGGTAAAGCAGGTAAGGAAGGTAAGGGGGGAAGGGAAGAAACCGAGGGTAAAGGAGGTAAGGTGCTGTTATGGATGCCATCCATGGGGGGGAGAGGAGGCAAAGAGGAAGAAGACAAATTGGGGTTAGGCAGTTCCGGTAAGCTGGACAGGGAGGAGTCAAGACTGGGAAGACGTGACTGCTCTAGAGGGTTCAATTCAATCAGATTGACGTTGCGTAAATCCTTTTTTGACTCCTGCACTGGATTATTGAGGAAATTAGGTAAGATAATCGCCAAAAGCAGGCCATGAATACCAAGAGAAGCGGCGAACGAGAGATTATTAGAGTTAATTAGTTTATTTTCTTCGGTTTCTAGACCAAAATAGGAGGATGTCATAATCTAGTTAATTGAGCAGAGCCTGGAGGGGGAAAGTTAACTCTATTCTAATCGTCAGGGCGATTTTTTTTCTTGAGGGCGGGAAATTCATAGGCAATAGGCAATAGGCAGAAGTATGGTGAATTTGTCTCCTGTCTCCTGTCGACCGTCTCGGAGTCTCCTTCCCTACTTATACTGCGATCGAGCCACAGCTTTTAATTTGGGATATAATTCCGAAGGGTCTAACAAAGGGGTAAACTCATCGATTGCCGGTTTAAAATTAGCTGGAAAATTCTCCCCAGTTCCAGTACCCTTAGGCGATTTAGGCACTGATTCTAATTCAGGGAATTTGGGCGTTTCCGTGGTTAACTGTGACAATAATTGCTCCACATTACTCATCCCTTTACGAGGATCATCAAAAAGAGAAGTTTCTAAGTTTAGTAAAGAGTCTTTACTCGTGGCTACTGTGCCATTACTATCGGTTTTTCCCGCTGCTGGCTCTGGATAAGGCTGCTCAAGGGTGGTAGAAAGTATATTGACCTTTTCCTGTTTAGGGATAACTACCGTTTTTTTGCCATTTAACTGGGAATCTAGCAAGTTTTTACAAACCAAGCGCTCGAATTCCCCCGTAAAATGAAAGGTAGGATGGCCGCGACGGTGCCAAATTTTGAGGATTTCCTCCACCGAAATGACTTTGTAACGTCCCTGATAGAGTGCCTCTAAAATCGCCATGCGAATCCAATTTAGCGAATAGGTGGGCAACCAGCACTCGATTAATTCTTGCGCTTTATATCCTCTCATTTCAAATCGATATTGGTTGAGTATAGTCGCTATCTGCATCAGGTTGATCTCTGGGTTAATCTCTGCCATAGAATTTACTTTAATGTCGGCTTGAAGGAACCCTCGGTTTTACCTCGGAGATGAAAGGTTCCGCCAATATAGAACAGCACTTCGACAGGCTCAGTGTCCACACTTCGACACATTTCGACAAGCTCAATGTCAAGGCTCAGTGACACGAAGCACAACTCTAAACAGTTGTGTTAAAATCTAAGAGTCAACAGGTTGAAATGCCGCTCACCGAGGTGAAAATCCCGTTGCAATAGTACGGCACTTTTGAGGAGAAAAAAGAAGACAAGAGCCACCCGAAAACTCTTAAAACAGGGGAGTAAGTCTTTTCCAAGACTGAAATAAACTAAAAACATTTGGCCGTAAGGCAGATAGGGTAGGGCATACCCGAATCTTGGTTGAAAGACCAAAACGCTTGGAGAGCTATCCACAAGTGGACAACTAGATAACAAGTGATATTCTAGTAGGTTCGGATAGGACATAATCGTGTAAGACGTGAGTAGGGGAAACCAGAAAGCGCAGTGATGAGCTTCGAGAATCCCTCGCATGAGCGCTTCGGGGATTGTCAAAAAGATAGTGAGCGCAATCGTTATGGCTACTAGGCACTCTATATATTAAGATTCTATTCAGGTTTTTCCTAGTGGTTTTTCCCTGTTCCCCCCACACTTACCCTTTCCAGTATCTCCACGCAGGATAAGCTGACTCCCTAAAATCGGGTTCCCTTTTGGTGGCAATTTATCCCCCGCTAACTCCTGTACGGTTTAACGGGACTCCTCTGGCGACCTTAAGATAGTTTTTGTCTTTCCCTTGATCAGGCGATCAAGTTCACACATCTTTTTTACCACAACTTGGGTAATTTGTCAAGAAAAAAGCAAAATTTCCTCAATAAACCCCAGAGGAGATAGAACTATAGCACTACCCTGACAGCCTAGAACCTTGCCGTTGACTGACCCCAAATCCGTTTTTAATAGTGTGATTAACTCTCAAGTTATGAATTGTTTCTCCCTGCTCCCCACTCCGCAGCTCCGGTACTCCCTTCTCCCCACACCCCACACCCCACTCCCCACTCTCCTATACCTTTTAAACAGGATTTAGTATGACCACCCGATCGAGGTTTTCTGAGTCTCCAGAAATTTTTTGTTAAAACTCGCAACATAACTTAACAATGTGTTACACTTCTTAACATAAGCATACAAAAGGAGCCTCCCCATGACTGCCCGCGGCTACACCACCGAAGAACAAGGAAGACTGAATAATTTTGCTGTTGAACCAAAAATGTACGTTGATAGTTCTAGCAGTCTCGGTTTTACCAAAAACGCTGAAAAATTGAATGGCAGACTAGCCATGATTGGCTTTGTCTCTCTTTTAGCCATTGAATTGTTAACTGGTAAAGGAATCATTGCTTGGATTACCAGTCTCTAAGAATTAACAATCCCGTCGCGCTGTTCGGGGAGTTCAGTCCCCGTCCTAGCGGGTTGGTTTAGACCGGGTAAATGCCCTCAAAAACAGCTTTAGCAGGACCTGTCATGTAAACCCGGTTATCGGTGTCCGACCAGTGAATCTGAAGACAACCACCGGGGAGTTCCACGGTACAACGGCGATCGCATTTAGCCGTTAACACGGCCGCCACTACCACAGCACAAGCACCAGTACCACAAGCGAGAGTAATTCCCGCTCCTCTTTCCCAGACACGCATCTTCATATAATCCGGCGCGACTACTTCCACAAACTCCACATTAGTCCGTTGGGGAAAAACCGGGTGATGCTCAAATTTTGGCCCGATAGTTTCTAGGGGAATAGAGGCCAGATCATCCACAAAAGTGACACAGTGGGGATTACCCATACTAACGCAAGTAACTAACCAATCTTTGCCCTCCACCTCTAGGGGAACCGCGAGGACTTTTTCTGACCCCTTGACTAAAGTGGTGGGGATTTCACTGCCTAAAAGTTGCGGCGGTCCCATATCAACCGTTACCTGTTCATTGGCTTCTAAACGGGGAATGATCGTTCCTGCTAGAGTATGAATGCGATAGGTGCGGCCAATGGTGTTGTTAGCCTCTAAACGGGCGATAAATTGGGCTAGACAGCGAATACCGTTACCACACATTTCCGGTTCCGAACCATCAGAGTTGAAAATTCTCATGGTATAGTCGGTTGCTGCTTGGCCGGGAAGCGCAAAAATCACGCCATCGGCGCCGATGCCAAAATGTCGATCGCACATAGCCACGGCTATTTCCGCTGTGATCAGGGGTTCGGGACTGTGACGGTTATCTATCAAAATAAAATCATTGCCCAGGCCTTGATATTTGGTGAAGGGGATTTTCATGGTCAATAAAAGCTGCTCAACAGGAATAATAGAGGATGAACACCTCATCGATAAACTCATTATGTCTCAATTTGATCCTGGTCTGCCGAGTATTAAACAAGTACAGAGCTATATTCAAGAGAAACGGGAAGTAGAAATTAAGTTAAGCACCGATGATCTGCTCGTTGGTCGCATCCTTTGGCAAGATGCTAACTGTCTATACCTAGTTGATCACTACGATAAACCCACTTTAATTTGGCAACAGTCTCTAGTTTATTTAAGACCTAAAGCCTAGGGGGAAATCGAACCCATCAAAAATTCATTATCTACATCTAGACTTTTATCCCAATATTCCTGTCTTAATTTTTGCACTCTTTCTGTTTCTTTTGCGGATGGGTGCAGAGTTTTTTGTTGCGGTTTATTCTCATTAGATATCGATAACATTGTACTTCATGTTTATTTTAAGCTTTTATACTAGAAAATAGCCATCAATAGACGATTATTATAGCTATTCAAGCTTATTTTCTCCTTCTTTTAGCACAGGTATCGAGTTTTCTGCCGTCAAAATGTCAGGAATATTACTTAAACTGGCAGTTTGATAAACCTGTTCATTTCTAGCAAATAAATTGCTCATATCTTGAGAATAATTAGAAGCGATCGATAGCAAAGCTCCAGCAAAAATATAGAGAGGTAACGGTAAAATAAACCCCTTCGCCCACTGATAAAATTCCACCAACAAAAATAACAAAACACAACCCACAACCCAAACTTTCATCGCACTTTTTCCCCTATTTTTACGAGAAAAGGTGAGCAAAAAGCCCACCCTTTATTTAACTAATTCCAGTTAGAAGTTATTCAATCACGGGAGCGATTAACTCGCGTCTTTCCCCCGAAATAACTTTCACCTTACCCTCCTCATCGATATCGACCATGGCCGTATCCCCATCGGAAACCCGTCCGGAGAGAATTTCCTCAGCCAGAACATCTTCCAACAGACGCATAATCGCACGACGTAAGGGACGAGCGCCGTAGGCCGGATTATAACCTTCCTCGATCAAGCGTTCTTTAAACTTATCGGTGACAGACAAAGTAATATTTTGTTCTGTCAGACGTTTAAACACATCCTTGAGCAGGATTTCGGCGATTTCCTTGACTTCTTCCTTATTGAGTTGACGGAAGACAATAATCTCATCGAGACGGTTGAGGAATTCCGGACGGAAATACTGTTTTAATTCCTCATTAACCAGCGATCGAATGCGATTATACTGGGCCTCGGCTTGATTATCGGCAAACTCGAAACCTAAACCACCGCCACCCTTCTCGATGACTTTAGAACCGATGTTCGAGGTCATGATCAACAGGGTATTTTTAAAGTCCACCGTGCGACCTTTGGCATCGGTCAAACGTCCATCTTCAAGGATTTGCAGAAGCATATTGAAGACATCGGGGTGAGCTTTTTCGATTTCGTCGAATAGCACCACCGTATAAGGACGACGACGCACCGCTTCCGTTAATTGTCCCCCTTCGTTGTAACCAACATAACCCGGAGGTGAACCGATTAACTTAGAAACCGTGTGCCGTTCCATGTATTCCGACATATCGAGACGGATCATCGCATCTTCCGAACCAAAGAAATAAGCGGCCAGAGCTTTAGTTAACTCGGTTTTACCTACCCCCGTTGGACCGGAGAAGATAAAGGAAGCAATGGGACGGTTGGGATTTTTCAGACCGACGCGAGCGCGACGAATGGCGCGGGACACCGCTTTAACCGCGTCCTCTTGACCGATGAGACGCTGATGTAGGGTATCTTCCATGTGCAGCAGTTTCTCGGATTCGGTTTCGGTCAGTTTATTGACGGGAACCCCAGTCCAAGAAGCGACGATGTGAGCGATTTCCTCGGCATCCACAAAGGGTTCATCGTTGCCATCTTCGCCTTTTTTGGTAGAAGCGAGATTCCGGATCTGGGTTTTGATTTCCATTTCCCGATCGCGCAATTCCCCGGCTTTCTCGAAGTCTTGACCGCGCACCGCGTCATCTTTTTGTTTGAGAATTTGCCGCAGTTCCTTGTCTAATTCCTTGGCTGCCGGTGGCAATTGGGAATTAATCAAGCGCACTCTCGAACCAGCCTCATCGATTAAATCGATCGCCTTGTCCGGTAAGAAGCGATCGCTAATGTAGCGATCGGACAATTTCGCCGCCGCTTCCAGGGCCTCATCTAAGATTTTTAATTTATGGTGCTGTTCGTAGCGTTCCCGGAGACCGTAGAGAATTTCGATCGTTTCTTCTACGGAGGGTTCACCGACCATAACCGGTTGAAAACGTCTTTCTAGAGCCGCATCCCGTTCGATATGTTTGCGATACTCATCCAAGGTCGTCGCCCCGATACATTGCAGTTCTCCCCGGGCTAAAGCTGGTTTGAGAATATTGGCTGCATCGATCGCCCCTTCGGCTGCCCCGGCACCGATGAGAGTATGAACTTCATCGATAACAAGGACGACGTTACCCGCTTGGCGAATTTCGTCCATGATTTTTTTGAGGCGTTCCTCAAATTCGCCGCGATATTTGGTTCCCGCCACTAACAAGCCGATATCGAGGGTGACAACCCGTTTTTCTTCGAGAATGTCGGGAATATCCTTGTTAGCGATGCGTTGGGCCAATCCTTCTGCGATCGCTGTCTTACCTACCCCCGGTTCCCCGATTAGGACTGGGTTATTTTTGGTACGACGACCGAGAATTTGGATAACGCGCTCGATTTCTTTTTGTCGGCCGACTACGGGATCGAGTTTACCCTCGCTGGCCATTTGGGTGAGATTGGAACCAAATTCATCAAGAGTGGGGGTTTTAGTGCGACCTTGGGAAGATGAACCAGCGGCCACTTCGGCGGTTTCCCCTAACATTCTGATCACTTGGGTGCGAACTTTCGAGAGATCCACGCCGAGATTTTCCAGAACCCTAGCGGCCACACCTTCCCCTTCGCGAATTAGTCCTAAAAGGAGGTGTTCTGTGCCAATATAGTTATGGCCCAGTTGACGGGCTTCTTCGAGGGAGAGTTCTAAAACTCGTTTGGCTCTGGGGGTGAAGGGAATTTCCACGGCTACGAATCCGGAACCGCGACCGATGATTTTCTCCACCTCCACGCGCGCATCTTTGAGATTGACACCCATGGACTTGAGGACTTTGGCGGCAACTCCCGTTCCCTCTCCAATTAGTCCTAGTAAAATCTGCTCTGTTCCCACGAAGTTATGGCCAAGGCGGCGGGCTTCTTCTTGGGCGAGCATGATTACTTTAATGGCTTTTTCCGTAAATCTTTCAAACATAGCCTATCCATCACCTACACAAGCGACCCTAGATATGCTGATTTTAGCACGGCTTTTTAGTTTAGCCGTCTTTCAGTGATCAGTTATTGGGGAGCGGCTATTAGTTATAGTGGTTGTAGCTCTGAAGATTTTTTCTGGGGTCAATGGCTCTTAGCTGACTTGCGGAGATGCCCGGAATCTCCCGGATTATGGTTTTGTCCCCCCGGAAACCTGCGGATAAGTTGTTCACCGTTGCATAATCCCCCAGGCTCGTGGTCATCCCCATCTCTCGATCGCTTGACTATCGATCGCCCATTTTCAGGTCAAAACTCGAAGTATAAGCAGATTAAATATTACTACCTATTGACAAATTAGTATATATGTTGTACGAGGACGGGTGATATACAGAAAGTTGACCCATATCTTTGCTCTGGACAGTGTTGTGCAGAAAGTTTTCGTATGGCGTTGTCAAATTGAAAGATGATCCGAATCAGCTGGGAACTGAAATTACTTTGATAGCAAGGATTGCATTGCATCTTTCATATTCTGATCTGACAACGCCTTCGTATAGTATGTAGTTAGGGCACGCAAGGAGGCAATCGTTCAATGCAATTCGCTCTCGTCAACAATGACCGCGTCGAGGCTTTCCCCGGTGGCCGCGGGTCATGTCCAATCTGCGGTTCCGAAATGGTCGCCAAGTGCGGGCCGAGAGTCATGCACCATTGGGCGCACCATCGTCCGAAGGATTGCGACCCTTGGTGGGAGAATGAAACGCCATGGCACCGCGAATGGAAGAACCTATTTCCTATTGAATGTCGCGAAGTATCGCATACCGCCGATGACGGGGAGATCCACAGGGCGGACATAAAAACCGTTACTGGAATCGTCATCGAGGTACAGCATTCGTCCATGACCGATGCCGAACGCCAATCTCGCGAAGAATTCTACGAAAACCTCGTCTGGGTGATTGACGGTTCGGGCTTCCGCAAGAACTTCGACATATATCATGGCCTTCCCGATCCGAAATCGGAACTAGCCCGCGACTTAGTGTGGGGCAAAGTACAGCGGCACATGATCGGGGCTAACGCGGGTGCGGGTTTGTTCTTTCGCCTATCAGAAGCCCGTGAAGAAAACCCTAATATTACTAAGGCAGAAGTTTGCTCCGGTAGGATACATAGCATCTATGAGATCCAAGACGAGGTTGACAAATCGTATAATGGATACCATCAGTACTATTGGGTGCGACCTCGGACGACTTGGTTGGATGCAAAGTGTCCGGTGTACATTGACTTTGGTGACGATCGCCTTGTGAAGCTTGAGATATACGACGACTCCGAATTGGAGTGCATCCGCTATGTGTCAAAACGCAAATTCGTGCATGACGCGATGGTCGAAACTCAAGCTCATGACATCGCAACTCGCTTCTACCCGCTTCCAGAGAACGTGCCCTAACAAAACGTTGCACGCGAGCGGGCAGCAACGTCAGTGATCGCAATCTTGTAGGGTGCGTTCCCTAATGCAAGTCCTACCGATCCAGCGATCGATTTTGGGGAACGCACCATGCACATTGATTGAAACTGTGAGTCTAAGCCGCGGGGGTTGGATTGAGCGAAACAATACTGGAGCGAAAATAGCTCAATTCGCTTGAAAAAGCGCAACCCAACCCCCCCAAAGGTTACTCTTTGTTGGGTTTCCTTGGGTCAACCCAACCTAAAATAATTGCTAAACTACTGCTATCATCCAAAGTTAGTGACGGCGGGTGAGTTCAACCGTTAGACATTCAATCTACTTACAGATCAGAGGCAGGCATTGACAATTAATGTAGGATTAGTTAGTATGATGCTCTAATCCTACTGGGCTGTCGTGGGCAGTTTAGGGCAATGAGTAAGAAAGTTAGCATCACCTTAGACGACGAAGTTTTGGACTTTGTAGATCGACTAGCAAGCAATCGTAGCCGCTTTATCAATGATGTTCTCTGGCAAGAGAAGAAAAGGGTTTTTATGAAAGAGCTAGAAGATGCTTATAAAGATCAGGCCAATGATCCAGAGATGCAAGCAGAAATTTCTGTCTGGGATATTGCAGTGGGCGATGGTCTAAATGCCTAATGGAAGACTAACCTATAAGCGAGGAGAGATATGGTGGGTCGATCTGAAACCCGTTGTTGGTTATGAAACCGATAAAGAACGCCCTTGCCTGATTTTACAAAACGATATTGGCAATCAAAATGGAACAACGACAATAGTTGCTCCATTGTTGCCTGGGAAAAGGACTTATCCTTTTGTTGTCAATATTACCCCGACAGTGCAGAATGGACTAGACGGAGATCGACACATCAACTTAAGTCAAATGAGGGCTGTAGATTCTCAAAGAATTAAGAATAAACAGGGTGTTTTAGAAGACGTTTATTGGCAAGAAATAGAGAAAGCAGTCTGTATTCAACTCGGTTTCAGTTTAGCTTTTAAGCCTTCATAGTGCGATGCCGAAGGCACTGCGTAGCAGTACGCATCGCCTCGTGGGTTGGGTTGGGCGAAACAATACTGGGGCGAAAATAGCTCAATTCGCTTGAAAAAGCGCAACCCAACCACCCCAAAGGTTACTCTTTGTTGGGTTTACTTGGGTCAACCCAACTACAATAATTGCTGCTCTATTGATCGCCCATTTTCAGGTCAAAACTCGAAGTATAAGCAGATTAAATATTGCTAACTATTGACAAATGAGTATATATGTTGTAAGAAGGGGTAATATGCCGAAAGTTGACCCATATCGTTACTCTGGAGAGTATTGTGCAGAAAGTTGACCTATAATATGTAGTTAGGCAGCAACATCATCTGAGAACAACGATAGTTTTATTATTGTTCTAGTAATATATGTATGTAAGTACCATCCATGTAAGCTGAGACTTGATTGCTATGTCATTATTTGAGCTATTTCAAAGATTCACTTCCAATACCCATAATCCTCAATTAGATGAGTCTCGTCGAAAGCACGATCAGTTGCCTAAGACAGAGTATGGAAAGGGGGAAAGACTTACAAAAAGTGAAATTGACAGAGACAAAAAGACAACTTTTCAAAGAGGTAAAGAATTAGGGCAACTATTCCGGGCAGCAATTGAAGAACATTATTCTCCATCAGAACAAGAAAGAGTAAAAGATAGCCTGTTAAAGGCGATTAACTATCTTGCAATCAAGGCTAGAATATTTCCTGATATGGATCATGAAAATATCTGGTATACAGATTATTATGATCTTATTGAGCTAGCAAAAGATATGAGTTTTGGAGATGATACCTTACCCCACTGGCCTGAAGAGCCAAATCACTCCAATCGTTATCTGGAGCTTACTGCTTCTGATCTGATTCAAATTTTTCTTGGCTTCTCAGAAGAAGCTTTATTAGATGAGTATCAGTTTGGAGCAGATGTAGATAAGTGGGTTAAGTATCTATTGAGGGAAACCTTAAAGTCTAGGCAACGTTTCGCGCGAGAACGCCAAAAACAGAACGATGCTCTACGCTTTTCACCTGACATTTATAAAGTAATCGAGCGAGAGAAAAATCAACAAAATATTGATCAGTGAAATTCAACCTAACCAACCTAACAAGCGGCTGCACTCGGAACGGATCGTTACTCTGTTGTTATTGATACAAACATTACTACCGTCCGGTGATCCGCATGCCGTTAGACAGAATTTTCGGACAAATTGAGGATAAAAGATGTTAATTAGACCATCAAAGTTAAAGTTCAAGATAGAAAAACTTTATTTTGCTTTAATATTTTCCATTCTCTATATCGACTCTACGCCTGTTTTTGCACAATCTTCTCACTCAATTCTAGGAAGGTGGGACAATATTAGATTAAGTACTAATAACTTAATATCTTATAGAGTTTTTCAAAAAGCTTGAGTTGGGTCAATGATCGGGAAACATAACTATTTTCTAACCAAACGATTAGGAAACAGTTATGTTATGATTTTCAGAGTAAGCCTGAGATGATAAAACACCATGAAAAATCGCATCTTTACTGTTATTTTGTACAAAGAAGATAATATGTACATTGCTGAATGTCCAGAAGTTGGCACAGTAGATCAAGGAGAAACAATTGAGCAGGCGATTGCTGGATTGAAAGAAGCCACACGGCTTTACCTAGAGGAATTTACCTTACCAGAAACATCCCCTAGATTTGTGACCAGTATTGAGGTTAGTTATGCCTAAGCTGCCACGAATCTCTAGTGGGGAGGCAATTAGATCTCTTGAACGCTTAGGCTTCGAGCAAGTTCGTCAAACAGGTAGCCATGTTGTGATGAAGAAAGAAACCGAAGAGGGCAAAATTGGTTGTGTTGTCCCTTTACATCGGGAATTGAAGGTTGGTACATTAAGTGGAATTCTGAAACAAGCCCAAGTCACAGTTGAAGAGTTCATTGAAAATCTGTAAAGTCTGACAAATCACTGCACTCGACGTGATCCCCAAAATATTTAGTCCCCCCAGAGAACCCCCTTTGTCCACATAGCACACTTTTCTTTTTTTGTCAAATTTTATGTTAAGAAATGTGTAACTAATGGATAGGGGGATGATCAAAGATTAACCGTCTTCGTATTCGGGGATTCTTTCCTTTTTCTTCTCGGTGATATTGACGCGGGGGGGATTGTAATCCGGTTCCACGTCATCATCCCACATATCATCCTCGGCCTTATCTTGGTAATCGTCGTACTGAGGACGAGAAAAGCTTTCTGTGCGTTCTGAGCGCGCTTCTCCCCAGTTATCTTCTTCTTCCTCGTATTCTTCCTCATAATAACGAGCTTCGGCCCGTTTTTGCGGTGGGGGATTGGCCCGCAGTGGTTCTTTTTCCCATTCGTCTTCACTCCAGCGTTCTTCAACGGGTTTAGCGGCCTCAACGGGGGTGCGGAGGGGAATACCCGTACCTAACTGATTTTCTGGACGAGCAGCGGGGGTATAATAAGCTTCTTCCTCTTCTCTTTCCCAGGGGGGACGACCAATACCCAAACGTTCCAAAACCCCCACACTAACTTGGGTAAGACGTTCCTCGGCCCCTTCAAAGACAATTAAGCGATTGGGACCGCTGCTAACCACTTCTTCAATGGAAATTTCGTAGGTACTGATCAATTGTTCGGGGATAAGAGGCAATCCCAGGGAAGCGATGATAATGGAATGTAATTGACCACTAAGGGGATTAAATTGATAATCGCGGACTTTGCCTAAAGGTTCGCCGGTTTCCGTGATCACTTCACTACCGATTAAGGGAGTATAAGCATCGATATCGACGGATTCCAAGACGTTATCATCTTCAACGAGAACCACGTCTCCCGTCTGACTGATGCTCGATAAATACATATATTGGGGCATTCCCGACAGGGAGAGGATATTATCGCGGAGTCCCAGGGCAACCACTTCTCGTTGATCGATATCTACTAGGATATCTTTAACAACGCCGAGTTTTTTGCCTGTATTGCGAGTGATAACCTGTGTATTTAAAAATTCTGAACGTAAGCGACTATTCTCTGTGATCATTTTTTCCTATGGGTAGGCGTTAGGTCGTGGGAATACGAATTAGTGTAGGCTTAATATATAGGGCGAGATTGAGGGTTAATTTACCGATATTAGCTTAGATATTAAAGTTCCCTGAGATTAACACTTTTTTTGGCCTCGTTTGGGCGATAGTTTCGGGTGATAGATAAGGTTAAACCCATTTTAGCTAATTCTTTACATTTTTTTAGTAACAACAAAGCAGGAGCTAGAGAGAAACTCCCTTGGCTCCTGCTGTCTAGATTCTGATTACATAGTTAAAGACTGCACCTCAGTTTCGATCAGTTTAGCCAAGTCTTGCAGGAAGGAGGCTGCATCGGCCCCGTAGATGACTCGGTGGTCACTGGTGAGATTAACCGTCATCTGTTTTTGCACTCCGAATAAACCATCTTTATTGACGACGATTTGGGGACGGGAAGCGCCCACGGCTAGGATCGCGCCTTGGTTGGGGGGTAAGATAGCGGTAAAGCGATCGACTCCGAACATTCCCAGATTAGAAATGGTAAAAGTACCGCTATTATATTCTTCCGGTTGCAGTTGTTTACTGCGGGCGCGATCGACTAAATCTTTCCAACTGCGGGAGAGGGAATAGATATCCATCTGGTTAGCAGAGCGCAAAACCGGCGTAATTAAGCCACCATCGGGCATAGCTACGGCTACGGCCACGTTAATCGCCCCGTGGTATTGAATTCCTGCATCGCTATAGCTGGCATTAACGATCGGATGTTTAGCGAGGGTATTAGCTACCGCTTTTGCTAACAGGGCCGTCATGGTGACACCCTTAGATTTTAGCTGTTGATAGAGTTGATCCAGTGGGTCGGTGGTGATAGTGTAGCCCACTTGGAAGGTGGGAACCTGTAGGCTAACCGACATATTCTGGGCGACGGCTTTTTGCAGAGTGGTGAGGGTAACAGTCCGTCCGACTGGGGCGCTGGCTGGAATAGGGGCTTTAGGAGCCGCTACAGGCACGCTGACGGGTTGCGGGGGAGTAATGACGGGAGCGGGGGCGGTGCTGACTTTTCCTGTCGCTTTTTCTACGTCTTCGGCGGTAATTCGTCCGTGGGGGCCGCTACCCACTAGGGTTTTCAGATCTACCTTTAATTCTTTAGCCAGTTTTTTGGCCCTGGGAGAGGCGACTAAACGGCCATTCTCTTTAACGGCGGCAACGGGGATCGAAACGGGAGGCGGAGCGATTTCTGGGGTCTCTACGGGCTTGCTAGGGGCAGCTGCGGCAGTTTTTCCCTGAGCTTTGGCCAGTTCAATTTCCTCTTCAGTTTCGGCGATATAGGCGATCGCTTCCCCCACGGGTGCTTCCTGGCCAGCTTCGACTAAAATTACAGCGAGATAGCCATCATAAAACGATTCCACGTCCATGTCGGCTTTGTCGGATTCGACCACTAACACCGTTTCCCCTTTGCTGACTTTTTCCCCGGGGGACTTCACCCAAGAAACTATTTTTCCTTCGGTCATGGTGGAACTGAGCGCGGGCATGAAGATATCTCGAATCATGGTGGAGTGCTTCTATCTCTAATGTTTTGAGCCATAGCGCATTTTACCACAGTTGATGGGGTTGGGGGGCTTTTCAGTGAGCAGTAATCAGTGAGCAGTAATCAGTAATCAGTGAACTGCAAACTCACATCTGATAACTGCAAACTCACATCTGGTAACTGATAACTGATAACTGATAACTGGTGACAGAGGGAAAAAGAGAAGGGAAAACGGCCCCTTCTCTGCCGTATCTAGACAAAAATTGTTCTAGTTGCCAATATGGATTGGTTGTGCTTGCAGAGATTCGACTAAACCGCGCACGGCTGCCACCATAGCCACTTCATTATCCAATTGATTGATCGCCGAACCCACACCGATGCCGGCCGCTCCAGCAGCGATCGCCATCGGTGCGGTAACGCTGGATAAACCGGAAGCGCAGAGGACGGGAACTTTAACCGCATGGGAAATAGCGTGGGCTGCCGCTAAAGTCGGGGCAGCTTTTTCAATCAGTCCCAAAATACCGGCGTGACGGGGTTGACTGCTAGTGCCGCCTTCGGTTTGAATAATGTCGGCACCCTGACTAACTAAAGCTTCCGCTAGTCTCACCTGTTCATCGAGGGGCAGCCGATGGGGAACTGTCACAGACAGGGTAATTTCGGGCAGTAGGTCGCGAGTTTGACGGGTGAGGGCTAAAACTTCCGCCGCCTCAAAAATGCGTCCTTGGGCATAAAAACTATCGAAATTACCGATCTCAATTAAATCGGCCCCGGCCGCCACTGCCATCACCAACAATTCTGGATCGACGGCCGATACACATACGGGCAAATTTGTCAAGGCTTTTACCGCCCGAATTAGGTCAGCATTAGCGGCAATATCGACAAAAGTTGCTCCTCCGGCTGTAGCGGCTTTAACTACTGAGAGAACCTGCGAGCGATCAAAATTATTTAACCCACTAATCACTTTCAGGGCATGACGACGGGCGAAGGCTTGCTGTAAGGCAAAATTGATCATTAATCTACACCTATCTGGAATTCTCAAAAAACATTTTCCCACCTTCTCGCTGATCAGAGGGTGGGATTTGAGAATTCTTAGGGAAATTTTCTTTAATTTAGGTGTTGATTCTCTTGGTTTTTGCGCTTGAGGTTTTGCAGTTGTTGCAGCAGTACCTCGATTTCCGCTTCTAAATGGAGATATTTAACCTGTTGGTCAGCTTGGTAGGTGGTGCGAATCTGTTTCATGGCGGAGGATTCCTTAGTTAGTACAGTTGTCATAGCGGTATCTATAGAGTGCTGATTATGTTTAATTGTTTCAATTTGTGTATAGTACCTTAACAATGTCTTAAAGAAAACCTTTTTATGGTAGTTTCTCAACTGGCACAGGCTCAAAGAGGGGAAAAATTCTTGCACCCAAAGGGATCGGAGTGCGATATACTCGGTCGCGAACGATATTGGCAAGCATGACCATGGTAGCGGTAGCAATTTTAGCGGCGGGTAAGGGAACCCGAATGAAGTCCAGCCTTCCGAAAGTTTTACATCCCCTCGGCAGTCGATCGCTAGTGGAACGGGTCCTTAATGTCAGCGAATCCTTACATCCCCGGCGAAAACTGGTGATTATCGGTTATCAGGGAGAACAGGTGCGAAATACTCTACAGCATCTTGAGGATATCGAATTTGTCGAACAAAAGGAACAGTTAGGCACTGGCCATGCTATTCAGCAGTTAATCCCCCATTTAGAGGACTTTCAGGGGGATTTGTTGGTCTTAAATGGCGATGTTCCCCTGTTGCGTCCCGAAACCTTGCAAAATCTTCTCCAGATTCATCAAGACCATGGTAACGCTGCCACCCTGTTAACTGCTAACCTTCCTAACCCGAAAGGTTACGGTCGAGTTTTTTGTGATGGCAATAATCTCGTTAAGGAGATTGTGGAAGAAAGAGACTGTACCGATGCCCAACGACAAAACCACCGGGTTAATGGGGGTATATACTGCTTTAATTGGTCAAAATTAGCGGCGATACTGCCTAATTTAACGCCCAATAACGATCAAGGTGAGTATTATCTCACGGATGTGGTCAATTTTCTCGATCCCGTCATGGCTGTGGATGTGGAGGATTGTTTAGAAATTAGCGGCATCAATGATCGCAAACAATTGGCCGCCGCCTATGATATCCTGCAAACTAGAGTCAAAGATGATTGGATGGCCGCTGGAGTCACCATAATTGACCCCGATAGTGTCACCATTGAGGATACTGTCACCCTCAGTGCCGATGTGATTATTGAACCCCAAACCCATCTGCGCGGTGAGACGATAATCGCTTCTGGTTGTCGTCTCGGTCCGGGGAGTTTAATCGAAAATAGTCGCATAGGCAGCGATGTAACGGTCTTATTTTCGGTTATTTCTGATAGTCAGGTGGATTCCGGTTGTCGTATCGGTCCCTACGCTCATT
This sequence comes from Microcystis sp. LE19-8.1F, assembly GCF_027531715.1. Lineage (NCBI taxonomy): Bacteria > Bacillati > Cyanobacteriota > Cyanophyceae > Chroococcales > Microcystaceae > Microcystis > Microcystis sp. LE19-8.1F. Next base: position 21,453 of record NZ_JAPZSO010000022.1, read on the forward strand.
TGCGCGGAGAAGCGAAAATTGGGGCTAATTGTCGAGTCGGTAATTTTGTTGAAATTAAAAAAAGTGACATCGGCAATAAAACCAATATTGCCCATTTATCCTATCTGGGAGATGCCACTTTAGGGGAAAAAGTTAACGTTGGTGCGGGAACAATTACTGCTAATTACGATGGCGTGAAAAAACACCAAACGATGATCGGCAGTGGTACAAAAACTGGGGCAAATAGTGTTTTAGTGGCTCCTCTAGAATTAGGAAAAAATGTCACCGTGGCTGCGGGTTCAACTATCACTAAAAATGTCCCCGATAATGCTTTAGTTATTGCTCGGGAACGTCAGCGTGTGGTCGAAAATTGGGCAGTTCAGTTTCAGTAGGTTAATTCTGGGATTTAAGCTAAGAAAACTGTTCCTAAATTCCGAGATTAGAGTCAAGATAAACGGGGAGGGAAAGAAAGAGGGGTTGAGTACCATTCAACCGGCGTTGCTGATTTGAGATATGAATTTTCTTTTGTGGGATTTTTAAAACCTAGACCCAAACTAACTTTTGGATGGGTGCAAGATTGTCATTCATACCTTGATTCAGCAACGCCCTTTTTTTTGCTTACTCTCAGATTAACTCCTGTCAGTTCGCCGTAACAGACAAGGCAGTCAGTGATTTTTGTCTGTTGCAATTTATTTTAATTTTCCAAAGTCTTAATTGTAACCACCTGCGGCGGTGTAGAATCAGGTGGATAAATAACATCTAATTGTACTTTTATTTGAGTTCCTGGTTTTAAATCTAGTTTTAATAAAGGATCTAAAACCTGCCCTGTTCTATGCCATAAATGTACATAACGGGTTTGTTGTTTACCTTGATCATCGCTATATTTTAAACGCACTGTACCACGGAAAAAGGGAAAGTCTAATGATGGTTTTCTAAATTTAATTCCTTTTTCAGATAGTCTATCTTCTTTTAATGGAGTTTCTAAAGTGATGCTAACTGTCTGATTTTTATTAGTGTTATTAGTTAAAGGTATGTTGAGTTGATATTCTACCCCATAGTTACCATGTGCTTCGTAAGCAGTATCAGGATACCGCACTAGCATTTTTGCGGTTTGGCTTTGTTCTGTTCCTAACCTTCCACCCCGTAAGTTGGCTATGGGATAAGAAATAATTTTACCTGGTTCGGGAATAGTCAGGGTTTGGGTTTTGGTGTTGTCTGTGAGGTTTGCTTTCCATGTTGCACCTTCGGATATACCTGCGACTCTGCTGTAAATTAATTGACCTCCTTTTGCATCTGGGGGTGTGGGGGTTTTATCTCTTGGTCCTGCAAAGTTACCGTTATTTAATAAGTCTTGCCATTCTTTTAATGTGGGTGCGCGCTCGCTACCATCAGCATTTTTTTTCGCAAACATGGCTAAACTCGCTGCATAAATTTTACCACTGCTATTTAATCGGAAAAAACTGGATCTGCCATTGACAGGTTTTTCTAAATTTCTGACTGGGATAGGATGGTTTAATAACATTTGACTTCCCCCAGCAGGAATGACTATTCTTGCTGGAAATTCTTTTTGACGTACTCCCCGCAAAACATCCGCTACTGCTCTTGCACCTGGTCCAGAAAATGCTTTACCATCGTTATTTTCTATGTAGGGTTGCAAGGTGACAAACGGTGCTTCTGTCATTAAATAACTCGCACCTTGTAAAATGTTAATAGTGATAGGTTTTTTACTGGGATTATGTAAAATTACTCCTATATATAAGGTTTGTAAATCCTTGGGAGTGTGGGTATAATGATGAGCAAATAAATCAAATCTGCCTTGAATGGGAAAGTTTAAATGTGCGGCTGGAACTTTTTTGTTATTAGGTGTAAAAGTAGAAAGTAGAATACCTTCATTTTTGATCCATTCTGGACTGTTGCTATTAAAAACAGGTATTTTATCTAAACTACCAGGTAAAGGGCGCACTTCTCCAGTTTGTACAATTTCTTGGGGTGCTGGTTTTGCAGGTGTTTGGGCGTTTACTTGATTTTTCTGATGATAGCTATTGAAAGTTGTACAGCCGATAGTTTGAGTAATCGCTAATCCTGATATGATGATGAATACAGGTTTGAGGATGTGGTTTTTTGCTTGCAAAGTTCCCATAATTTGATTTTTCCAGTAAGTTTGCCATTTGCCAGTTTGCCGTTTGCCCGGAGCATCTCATTTATGCAAGTGAGTAATTATACTTGTCCCTAAAACTGGTTTCTAGCAAGGCTTTCAAAATAGCTTGACATAAAACCTAATTTAGGGGTTACAAAGGTGTTTCCGCTCCATACCCCAGAGGAATCCCACTGGCATCTTCATTAAATGTAACATCGAGTACCCAATGGAGACTATTTTCAATACTCCAATGTCTGCGAATCACCTCGGCCTGTTTTTGGGCATCTGCTGCTAAACTACTGATGAAGAAGCGAATTTCTGTAGTAGTTTTATTCCACAATTGGCGGACACTGCGAACTATGACTACTGCAGCTCTAACCAGTAATTTAGATAGGTCAATGGCTTATCAGTTCACTGATTACTGATTACTGTTTACTGATGCTGGTCAATGGCTTAAATTTGCGCGATGAAGCATGAAATGCTATAAAAATCTCAGTCCTCTCTATAGAAAAGAGTATAAACTTTATGGCACGCACCGAGTCCACAATGTTAGATTTGGGGACAAAAGCTCCCAGTTTTGCCTTACCCGATGTGGTTTCGGGTGAAACTATTTCTCTGGACAGCTTTGCGGCTAAAACCGCTCTGTTAGTCATCTTCCTCTGTGAACATTGTCCCTTTGTTAAACACATTCAAGAAGAACTTACCCGTCTAGGTCGCGATTATGCTAACACCAATCTGGGCATCCTAGCCATTAGTTCTAATGACGTGGAGAAATATCCCGATGATTCGCCCGAAAATTTGAAAAAAATGGCGATAACTCTTGACTTTAAATTAAATTTATGCTATGACGAAAGCCAAGAAGTGGCGAAAGCTTACACGGCAGCCTGTACTCCCGATTTTTTCCTCTTTGATAGTCAGCGCCTTCTAGTGTATCGCGGTCAATTAGATGATAGTCGCCCTAGTAATGGCGTACCGGTGACAGGCAAAGATCTCCGGGCCGCTATTGACAAGGTTTTAACCGGCCAACCGGTGCCGACGGAGCAAAAACCGAGTTTAGGCTGTAATATCAAATGGAAACCGGGTAATGAGCCACCCTATTACGGTTAATTAACGAAGGGTGTAGGGTGTGGGGTGTGGGGTGTGGGGTGTGGGAAGAATAAATATATAGCGTTTCCTAAGCTAGTGAGATACACCTGTTTTTCTTTCCTTTTGCCTGTTGCCTGTTGCCTTTTGCCTAAAACCCATAACTTTTGTACCTCAGCAGACTGAAAACCGCTATAGTCATTTCAATTAAGATTGAGAATATCAATGCCAGAGTTCATAAGGGTTTAACTGGTCTAGAGTGTATCAGACTTATCTGAAATGACTATAAAAATAATCTCCTGACTCCTAACTCCTGACTCCTGACGACCGACTCCTAACCCCACCAACAAACTTTTTGCCGCAAACCCTACTTATGAGACTATTTCAATAGCGTAACCGATTGCTGTGCTAATAGGGCAGTACCATAGGCCGCTTGCTCCTGTTTAGATAAAAGCACGGGAACCCCTAAATGACGCTGACGAATTATTCTCCAAGTCGAATTTTTTGCCCCACCACCCGCACTATAAACTCGCTGTAATTTATTGGCTCCCAATTCCTGTAAACGCTGATAACCTAAAGCTTCAATGCGGGCAATACTTTCTAGTAAACCATGCAAAAATTCTCGAGGATTATCGGGCTGGGGAGTCAGTTTTGCAGGTAAAAAAGGATCATTAATGGGAAAGCGCTCGCCCGCTTTTAGTAGGGGATAATAATCTAAATTACTTTCTTTTTCTCCATCTATTGCTAAACTATAATTTCTCAATTCTTCATGAGAAAAAAACTTTTTTAACACTGCTCCCCCCGTATTAGATGCCCCACCGGTTAACCACAAATTTCCTAAACGATGACTATAGATGCCATAGTTACTATCATCAACTTTCTGGCTACTTAATAATTTTAAAACTAAAGTTGAACCTAAAGATGTCACTGCAGCCCCTAAAGAATTAGCACCACTGGCTAAAAATGCCGCTATACTGTCGGTGGTTCCCGTATAAATTAAACAATCTTTCGGGATAGCAAAACGAGTCACTAAATCCGGTTTAATAGTATCGATCGCTGTACCCGGGGTAAAAATTTCCGGCAGTAAATTAAACATCGGTAAATTCTCTAACCAATGGGGATAACAGAGATTTTCGAGATCATAACCTAACTTTAAGGCATTGTGATAATCACTAATTCCCAGCTTACCGTGCAGCAGAAATGCTAACCAATCAGCTTGCGAGAGAAAATAATGCGCTTGGGAAAAAATTTCTTGCTGACTCCACCAAAATAATTTAGCTAAACTGGAGGTAGCACTAATCACGGGATGGTGAGGAGGTGCTATAGCTTTAATTGCTTCTAAAAAGGCAATTCCTCGCCCATCATTGTATAATATGGCCTCAGAAAGAGGATTACCCCAATTATCACATAATAACACCGTCGAGGAAGTACCGTTAATCGCGATCGATTTAAGTTCTGAACGCACCGAATCCCCTAGATTATCCAATAAATAAAATAGGGCCTTTTGCCAATCCTGAAAATTGGCATTAGTGAAGGGATAATGAACCTCAGCGACGATATTTTTGCTAGAATCAATAGCAATCGCTCGCGCTCCCGATGTGCCAAAATCAATACCTAAAGATAAACCCATAGATGTCTTCACAACCCCCTCATTCTGGCTACCATTGGGATGGTATCACTCCTCGATTCTTTGAAGGTTGGTACTTCCGAGTCATGATTCCGCAATTAGCCGACGGATTCGCCTTTATGTATTCTATTCAAGACCCAAGCGGCGGTCAAGTCAATAGCGGCGGAGCAGTGCAAATTTTAGCCATAGAATCTAATTATCTTTGTCGCACTTTTCCCGATACGGATAAATTTTGGGCAAGTCGTCAGGAATTAGCCATTATCCATTGGGGAAAAACTAACTTAAAAATCCGTCCCTGTCTTCTTTCCCCGTCAGCTTTTTTTGAGTCTATTCAAGAGGGTTATCAAGCAACGGCAAACCAGCAGCAAGGACGAATTTATGATCCTGTCACTGGAGAAATCTGTCAATGGGATTATCGCATTGAAACTAGGTACACTTGGGGAGATAACAAGCGTCCACCCCAAGCAACAGCAGGAATATTATCTTATTTACCGATTTTTGACCCAGGTTGGCAGATTTTAACTGCTCATGGTTTAGCAACGGGAATGATTACCTATGGGGGAAAAAATTACCCATTTGAGAATGTACCTTTTTATAGCGAGAAAAATTGGGGCTATTCTTTCCCCGAAAAGTGGTTTTGGATTAATTGTAATGCTTTCCCTGAAAATCCCGATTTAACCTTAACCGCAGTGGGTTCTACCCGAAAAGTTCTCAACTGGACGGAATCGGTGGGAATTATCGGTATTCACTGGCAAAATCGCTTTTATAAGTTTGATATCTGGAATTCTCAACTAACTTGGACAGTGCAACCCTGGGGATATTGGGAAATGAGGGCAACTAACGAGAATTATACCATTGTCTTAATCGGGATCAGTGATCATCCTCCCGATCGCGTGCGTGTACCCACGGAAAAAGGTCTCTGTTTTGCTTGTCAAGATACCCTCAAAGGTAAATTATCGATAAAATTGGCTGATAGTCGTGGTAAAACCCTTATAAATGCCTCTAGTCGTCTAGCTGGTCTCGAAATTGGCGGTATTTGGCCATCAGCTTGGATTAAACAGTGATTTAAATCACCATTACGAGGGGAGAATATCCAGTTATCTGGCTGCATCTCAGACAACATTGAGAGGCAGCCTCGATATTCTCTAGAAAATGCTCGATTACCAGCTAATTACTTTAACCGTTTCCTTAAATAAATTTGCTTCTAGGGAATCGGGGGAACTTGTCACCACACCGGCAATTAGATCTTCGGGTTTTATGGCTGCTTGTTTCATACAGGAGGGACAAATTAAGACTTTTCCCCCTTGACTGATGAAATCTACTAACATTGCTTGCAGGGTTTTACCGGTGATACCGTTAGTGTGTTGAGGAATGGTCGTCGCTGCCAGGTGTACCCCTGTAATATTCAAAAAAATGGTGGTTGAGTGACCTTTTTTCAGCATATTGGTGGCGACACCAATGGCCATTGCAGCTCGCCAAGGATCATCGGTGGTTAAATTAACAAATAAATCGGATTTTTGTTGACCGACAGCGATTATTGCTTCGTTAGTTTGTACTGGAGAAAGGGAAGGATTAGCCAAGACTGGGATAGATGTAACTAAGGATAATCCGACAAGGGAACCAAGGGCTAAAGATTTTAATAACATTTTCTTGTCCTCTTGCTGCTGGGTGCAATGAAAACATTTTCATTATGATAACTTCTGGAAAATCTTGTCAACAGACAGCCTGTCAAACTTTAATTTTTGTTGCGGATAACAAAAACCATCTACTAATAAAAATGATAATTATTTACTTATCTAACATTTTATCTAATCTTTCCTGAATCAATAAAGCCATAGAAGAACGTAGAAAAAATAAACCAAATAACCCCGCTAAACTGAAGGGAATAATAGCTAGTTTACTATAGTTGGTGTCTAATAAAAATATGGCTGAGACAATGCTAAATCCCAATAAACAGACATTAATTAATACTTTAATTCCCAGATAAATTCTTTTCAGAAGTCGTTCATTTTCGCGTGACTTAACTTGAAAAACTAAATTTCCTCGCTCGATTTTTTCCTCTAATTGACGGATCATTCTCTGGTTTTTATTACCTTTTTGCCATTGTTGTTGAAGAAAAGTGCGCGCTTGATTAGCTAGGGTAAGCATTGTCTTGGTAGTTCCTCCTGATACCGCTAGACTTTTCACAAAAGGTTGACTAGCTGCTAATAAATTATACTGGGGATCTAAAGAGCGGGCAATCCCATCCAAAGTAGTGACAGATTTAATAATAAAAGTCATTTGGGGAGGTAAGCGAAAAGGTTGCTGTTTAAACATTAAATACACTTGATCGCTTATTTGTTCAAAGGCCCTCACATCTACCGGTTTATCGCGAAATTCATCCAAAAGAAACTGCACGATATTTCGCACAGGTTGCAGGTCTCTAACGGGTTCAATTAACCCCATATACATCAAAGTTTTTAAGACTGTTTCCGTATCCTTTCTCAAGACAGCGAAAAAGGTTTCGATCATTTGATCTTTAGCGACGGATTTTACCTCGAACATCGTGCCGAAATCGTAGAAAATTAACTCCCCTTCCTGACTAACTGCCATATTACCCGGATGGGGATCTGATTGAAAAAAACCATCCTGTAATAATTGTTTGAGATAGGAACAGATCCCCAGTTGAATAATCCCATCTACGTTAATACCATTAGCTAGTAAAGTCTCTCGATCATCGACTTTAATCCCCGGCACATACTCCAAAGTTAAGACCTTGCGGGTGGTATATTGCCAGTAAACTAAAGGGACTTTTACCTGGGGATAATTCTTAAAATTTTCCCGAAAGCGATCGGCATTTTTGCCCTCATGAATATAATCGATTTCTTGAAAGAGTAGCTCAAAGAATTCTTGATAGATAGCTTCTAAATTATATTTTTTCACCCCGGGGAAAATATTCAACCAACGGGTGAGACGATGCAACAATTCAAAATCGAGATTAAATAGTCCTTCTAGATTCGGTCTTTGTACCTTAATAACGACTTCTTCCCCACTTAATAACCGCGCTCGATGCACTTGTCCTAAACTGGCACAAGCGAGGGGAGATACGGTAAAACTTTCAAATAAATTATCTATGGTTTGTCCTAATTCTGTTTCAATAACTCGGATCGCTTCTTGACTATTAAATTCGGGAACTCGATCCTGTAATTTGGTTAATTGTTCGATATATTCGAGCGGAATTAAATCTGCTCGCGTCGATAAAGATTGTCCAATTTTAATAAAAGTTGGTCCCAAATTCATGAGGCGATCAACTAACCATTTCGCTCTCCTTTGCCGTTTTTTGCCCCTATTAGCCCCCGTTAAACGATCCCAGAGCAAAAAAGTCAAAAACTGCATTGTAAAGCTAAATATTTCCAATTGACGAATAATTGGTGATCGCAAGCTTTGCTGCCAATGTAAAGATTTCGAGGAATCAAAGGGAGTAAGCATCAGTTATCAGTTATCAGTGATCAGTTATCAGTGATCAGTTATCAGTGATCAGTTATCAGTGATCGGTTTCTATTGGCTGCATTGGTGAGTAATTCCTCTAAAATAAGTTGCCGAGGCCTTCAGCAAAACCGATCCACAGGGTTTCTCATAAAGATGAAGTATGGATTAAACCTTGCCCAAGTAAGGATTCCAGTCGCCAAAACTCATCTATCTGAGAAACGCTGTCAAGTATTCCCTTCCGGTTTAAGAATTCGCTGGTAAAAATCCTGATTTTCAGCTTTTAATCTCTGGGACGGGGTAAACCCAGATCTACCGCTAGACGATGACCGCAAGCAAAACCGGAAAAGGCCACCGCATTTAATCCTTGACCGGGGAAGGTACTATCTCCCACACAATAAAGATTAGGAATAGCTGTGCGATTAAAGGGCATTCCTAACAAGCCTAACAGCTTTCTTCGCGGTATTGGGCCGTAAGTGCCATCGATTCTATTCAAAAAGCGGCGATGGGTGCGAGCCGTGCCAATTTCGATATAATCTAATCCTGTATCTAGTTTGGGAAAGAGTTTTTTCAGGCGATCGATGAGACGATTAGCGGCGGCCTCTTTTTTCTGTTGATATTCTTGGGGGGGCAGTTTTTGCCATTGATCGATCCAGCTAGGGGTGAAAGTATGAATGATATGATGGTCCCGGGGTGCTAGGGAGGGATCGAGTAAGGTAGGAATAGAAACAAAGATAGTTCCCTGTTCTGCTTCCATATTTTCCCAATCTTCTAGTAAAATATGGTGACATTCGCTTCCTGATGGTAACACATCGGCCTTGACTCCCAGGTGTAAACTTAGGAAACTGGGGGATTTTTGATAGCGTTTTTGCCAATTTTTTTCGCTGCGGGGGAGAGATTCTGGGGGGAGTAGTTTCTCGAAGGTATCCCAACGGGTGGCATTAGAAACAATCTTTTTAGCGCAATATTCCTTACCATTGGTCAATCTTACCCCGATCGCCCGTCCTGCATCTAAAATAATCTCAGCTACTCTCGCTTGATACTGGATTTCACCACCAGCTTTTGCCAATCCCTCGACTAACTTGAGGGCAATCTGTCCCACTCCCCCCCGGGGATAGTTAATTCCCCCGTAATGGCGATCGCTAAAGACCATTCCCGCATTAATCATCGGAGTGCGATCGGCGGGTACTACCGACCAACAATAACATTCCATATCGATAAATTTCAATAATTTCGGGTCTTTAATATATTTTCTGGCCACATCTCCCGCATTTTGGGGTAAATACTTGACCAATCCCAAACAGGATAAAGGATGCTGGAAAAAAACCCTAGTCAGATAGCGGGGTTCTTCCAATGATAGTAAATCCATACTATTTAGGCAATTAAACACCTGCCAGCATTCATCGTAAAAGCGCCGGATACCGGTTTTTTCTGCGGGAAAATGGCTAATTAATTCCTGTAAAAATTGTTCGTAGTCGCGGTGAACTTTTAGGTCTAATCCGTCCGGGAGATGATAATGAATCTGGACGGGATCGGCAATGGTTTCGATACTCATATCCACCGCTGCCAAAGCCTTGGTTAGGAGGTTAGTCGTCCCCTTTTTGCCAAAACCAAAAATCATCGAAGCGCCCACATCAAAACGATAACCCTCTCGTTCAAAATAACCCGCGCTGCCCCCCGGAATCAGATAACTCTCTAAAACTAGGACTTTTGCCCCTTTTGCCGCTAATTGCGTCGCTGTCACCAATCCCCCGATTCCCGACCCAATCACGATCGCATCGTACTGATTACTCATAACCCAACTTTATAAATTTTTGTTTCAGTCTTCCATTGTAACCCTTGACTAGCGGTCAGTTATCGGCTAATTTTTGGGAGCAAAAAATTTGGCGGACGATATGCCTACGGCACTAATACTGATTATGGACAATTGAAAATTAATTTAGACAGGGCAAGAAAAATCTACAGCAACTTAGAAAAAGAGCTTGAAACTTAAGCTAAATTCTCGATACTATAATGATTATGTCGGCAAGTAACCCCTATCTTGAATACTGGCAAAAACGCCAGAAAGAACAGCAGGAATATAATCAAAAATTAGCCCAAGAAGCCAGGAAAAAGCTTCCGCCAGTTATTGATTATCTAAAAGAAAATTTCCCAATTACCAAAATTATCCTGTTTGGTTCTCTAGTTAAAGGTAAGTTTCAGGAAACTTCTGATATTGATCTAGCAGTGGCTGGCATACCCCCAGAACGTTTTTTTCAAGCTTTAGGAAAAGTTAATTTAATTAGCGATCACCAGATTGATTTAAAGCCTATAGAAGACTTAGAACCTCATTTCCTTAAAAGAGTTTTGCAAACAGGAGAATGTCTTTATGCGTCCGATGAGTGCCAGTGAATTACAAGAAATCGCCCTTGATATTGCCCCGGAAGTTAATAGATTAAATCAGCTAGAAAGCCCAATGCGTTTAGTTCAAGCGGCAATGCTAACCAACCCAGCACTAGCCGATATTTGTGCCGAAAGTTTAGCCCTAAAACTCCATAACTTCTATACAGGATGTGAACGAATTTTTCAAATTATCGCTTCTGAGTTAAATGGTGGTTTACCATCTAGTTATGACGGGCATAGAAGGCTATTAAATCCTATGAGTAAACCTCAAGATTATCGTCCTGCTGTATTACGAGAAGATACGGTGTATAAACTTAATGAAATACCTCAGCTTTCGGCAGGTTGTTTGCAATATATACGGGGTTGAATTGGAAAAACAAAAATTAGAAAATCTGGTTAATAACTATTATAATACATGGCTAGAAGTCCAAGAAGATATTAATAGTTTTATCCTTTGGTTAAAAACCACAGCAGACAGTCTTAATTAAACTGATATGAAACTACTTTACACCTTAACAGCCTACCCCCCTGCCATCGGTGGAGCGCAACTGCATCAACATCTTTTAGCCCAACAACTGCACCAAAAACACCCAATCCAAGTTATTACCCACTGGAACCAAAATCGCACGGATTGGCTCCTAGGAACCACCCTGAAAGCACCCCAAAAAACTCAAAATTATACAATTGATCATATTCCAGTTCATCAAATTGGCATTAGTCTTCAGGATAAACTTAAACTCTTACCTTATCTGCCCATATATTATCCCTTAATGTCTCTTGCTCTGCCCAAAATTGCCGATATTTTAGAGAGTTATTTAACTAATTATGCCCAAGATAAAGATTTAATTCATAACGTCAGAATTGGTCGCGAGGGACTCAGTTACGCTTCCTATAATATCGCTAAAAAACTAGATATTCCCTTCGTTTTTACCCCTGTGCATCATCCCCGGTGGGTGGGGTGGCGCTATCGAGAATATATTAAACTTTATCAATTAGCTGATGCCGTGATTACCCTAACCAATAGCGAAAAAAAAATCCTGATTAAATTAGGAGTAAAAGAAGACAAAATTCATCTGACCGGACATGGGCCAATTCTTGCTACTAATGCTGATCCCGAAGATTTTAAACAACGTTATCAAATCAATGAACCGATGGTACTTTTTTTGGGGCAACACTATCCCTACAAAGGTTATCAACAACTCCTACAAGCAGCTAGTCAAATTTGGCAAAAAATCCCCGAAACGAAATTTGTTTTTGTCGGTCCAAGTGTGGGCAATTCTGAACAGATTTATGCCCAATATCAAGACCATAGAATCATTCGTTTAGGTAGTGTGGATTTACAGACCAAAACCGACGCTTTGGCTGCTTGTACTCTCCTCTGTGTGCCTTCAACCCAAGAAAGTTTTGGGGGAGTTTATACAGAAGCTTGGAGTTTTGCTAAACCCGTCATCGGTTGTGATATTCCTGCGGTTGCTGAGGTTATTTCTCAAGGGGTTGATGGCTTTTTAGTCCCCCAAGAATCTCAATCCATAGCCGAGACAATTTGTCAAGTATTATTAGCTAATAATTTAGCCGCTAGTCTCGGAATAGCCGGTCAAAGAAAAGTAGAAGAAAAATTCACTTGGCAACGATTAGCAGAAAAAACTGAGCAAATTTATCGAGATTTACTAGCTAAATAAGTTAAGTCAAAAAACACAATCTTTCACTGATAAGTTAACCAATAAATGAACAAGTCTAGAAATTATGGCATCGAACCATGATTCCCTCGCTATCTTTCCCCCTCTCGAATATTGATAAAAGAAATGATCAGCGTTCAGCTTACCACCGACTAAGGGCAAGAGCTTTAATCCATTTGAATTGACTTTTTTTTCCGAACCGTCAACTTTATTTGACAGTGGTTATTCTGACTTGAAAAAATTAAGTACCTAAGCAAAATTAATTACACATATCTAACCACCTCTTGCCTCTTGCCTCTTGCCTATCTTCACTAGGAAATTAATTTTGCACGACTACTTATTTAACCTACTTCCGATGATGGCTGTACTTTCTGGCCTATTTTCGGTTCCGTCCCTGCCAACAATCTTTTAATATTACCCTGATGACGAACAATCACATAGATTCCCCCCATCAAACTAAATAAAATATAGGGGAGAGGTTGACCCAAAACAACCATTAAAATATTCACCACCAGCGCCCCGATAATCGAACCTAAAGAAACAATCCGGAAAAGTGCGAGCATAACCAAAAAACTCGCCAAAGTTCCGCAAGCCACTAGGGGATTCATCACTAATAAAACCCCTAAACTGGTGGCGACGGATTTACCCCCGCTAAAATTCAAAAAAATCGATTTACTATGACCGATGACTGCCCCCAATCCTGCCCCAATAATTAACCAGTAATACCAACTTTCTGGGAGAGGATTGATATCAATAAAATATAGTCCTCGTACCAGGGCCACCGCCGCCATTCCTTTTAACATATCAATTAATAACACCGTCGCCCCGGCAGTTTTTCCCAGAGTTCTCAACACATTGGTGGCCCCAGTGGAACCGGAACCATAGTCACGAATATCGATACCTTTGCTGTATTTACCGATTAAATAACCCGTGGGAATCGAACCGAGCAGATAGGATAAAAGTAAGATAGTAAGACTGATAAGAATCGGAATAAGCATAAATTAACCCCAATTTTTAGCAAGAGCGAGCGCCGTTATCAGTGTATCAGCCCGAAGACAAAAAAACACTCACAGGGAACCATAGACGGGAATTGCCGCCCCGCGCAAGTCTTTCGCCCCTTCCCCCGCTAGAAAACAGATCACCTCGGCTAGAGATTGGGGACTTACCCAGTCCTTGGCATTTGCCTCTCCCATCGCTTCCCGGTTGCCCGGAGTGTCAATAATACTGGGCAAAACCACGTTAGCAGTAATATTAGTCTGTTTGGTTTCTTCTGCGATCGCTTGGGTTAAAGCCACTACCGCCGCTTTCGAGGCACAATAGGCGGCCAAATTTGCCCCCGGTTGTACGGCACCACGAGAACCGATAGTGACGATACGACCATAATTATGAAGTTTCATCGAGCGTAAACAGTGTTTACACAGTAAAAAAGTGCTATGGAGGTTTAAATCGAACATTTTTAGCCAATCTTCATAGCTAAACTCCTCCGTCGCCCCCATGGTAAAACCCCCGACTAGATGAATTAAAACATCGACCCGACCGAGATCATCAATTAATCTAGCCACGGCAGTTTCTTGGGTTAAATCCACCCTGACAAAGCGAATACGCTCAAATTCCGCCGCACTCAGCCGAGATTTCAGACGACCCACCTCCCTTTCCTCCCGATAGGTCATGGTCAGATGACCGCCATGGTGTAAAACCGCCGGAGTGACTCCTAAACCCAGTCCTCCCGTACCGCCGGTCAGCAATACCCGTTTATCTTTCATATTGATTGATAGATAGTCGATCGCTCCAATTATAGACGATTTAACCAGTCAATTAGGCAATATTACAGCCTTTCTCCCTGAACTAGGATTCCTTCATCGCTTGTTTTTTCTCCGCCTTCAGGTCGCGACTGCTGGCGGCGGCAATTTCCGCATCCATCAGGGTGCGTCCGGTGGCCGCTAGATAGACATCATCGAGACTAGGACGGGATTGGGCCATGCTGAACACGGGTAATCCCGATTCGGCTAGGGTTTGTTCAATTTTGCTTAAAGGATTGCTATTCGCCGCCACGATGAGATTAAGGGAGTTACCCTGGGCGGTATTAACTATCACTTCCTCGACAAAAGGCAGACGGGATAATAACTCCTTCGCTTTTAGGGCCTCTTCCTCTGGGGAAAATTCTCGCACTTTTAGGGTAATGCGATCGCCGCCCAGTTGCTCCTTCAGTTGTGAGGGGGTACCGCGAGCGATGACGATACCATTGTCGATAATTGCCAAGTTATCGGCCAAGGCGTCAATTTCTTCGAGATAATGGCTGGTAATTAATACACTGGTTCCGGCCGCCCGCAATTGTCGCAGAAAATCCCAGACAATCAAACGACTTTCGATATCGAGTCCCACAGTCGGTTCATCCAGCACCAAAACTTCCGGCTGGTGCAGTAATCCCGCCGCTAAATCCAGCCGTTTTTTGATGCCGCCGGAATAGGTCCCCGTTTTTTTGTCGGCGTATTCCTCTAATCCTAAAAGATTTATTAATTCTTTGATGCGCTCTCTTGACTTTTGAGCGGGAATGTGATATAGAGCCGCTTGTAGTTGCAACAGTTCCCGGCCCGTAAGCATTTTATCGAGGGCGACTTCTTGGGCAACGTAACCCAGGCGTTTACGGGCGGATTTGGGGTTATTCAGGGCATCGACACCCCCCACCTCGATTTTGCCGCCATCGGGTTTAGCAAGGGTACAAAGACAGCGAATCGTGGTGGTTTTCCCCGCACCATTGGGACCGAGTAAACCGAAGATTTCTGCCGCTGCCACGGTAAAGGAGATATCTTTAACCGCTGCCGTCTGACCGTAGGATTTTTTTAACTTTTCGATCGCCACCGCAAGGGTCATAAGCTGATTTTCGCCCACTTGAGCGAGACAATTTTTTTGTTAACTTTCTCGGTCTATTTTAACCCAGATTCCCCACTTCAAGGGGAAACTCTCGGCTAAAATTGGGCGTTACTTGCGATTTTATCATTCAATCCCAGCTTTTGGGGGGTAGAACCCCCACAACCCGGAGCGCATTAGTTTTTCCGTGAGATGCTTACAGCCAGTTGTTAATATATTTGTATAAAACTTTTTCAGCCAGCCCTATTTAATTTCTGTTCTTGTCTCCAGAATCTCTCCCTTAGTTAACTTCTTAAACCAATACCAGGCGCATAGCACTCTAGTACATTTCCCGTCAGACTGCAACTAATTAACAGATAATCACAATGAGAACAGGCGGTGCTAACGAGATGGTGTTCTAAAATATGCTGTCTTTCGGCAAAATTTCCACAATTAGGACAGCGCACTTGTTGCAGGGTGATCATAGCAAACCTCGTTAATTAGTTATCTTCTCTATATAAAGCTAGTTTTTCTTGATCCCAATCGGTTTAAGCCTATTTTTTCCTTGATCCCCATTATGGAGTCGCTAATCTGATCTGGCTAGTAATTTTTACCAAACTTTGCAATTTTTCTTGAAAAATTTAATAATTTCTTTCTAGTGTTTTTTGCCTTGATCAGATAATTGTCGGTAATTTTAGGGAACGGAAAGCCAGAAAGTAAACTCTTAAACTGCCGATCCCTTACTGCTATAATTACGGCTGAGATTATTGATTATCCTATGAAGTACGCTCTGGTTCACGAGTGGTTAACCCCAAAGGCGACGGGGGGATCAGAATTAGTGGTTAAGGAGATTTTACAATGTCTAGAGGCGGATTTATACGCTTTGATCGATTTTGAGTCCACTAATCCCGATAGTTATCTCTATGGTCGCTCGATCGGGACAACTTTTCTGCAAAATTTCCCGAAAGCGAGAAATGGCGTACAAAAATACTTACCTTTTCTTCCCCTGGCGATCGAGCAGTTAAATTTAGAGGATTACGATGTAATTTTATCCTCCTCCCATTGTGTGGCTAAAGGGGTTTTAATTCGACCGGATCAGGTTCACATTTGTTATTGTCACACTCCGATGCGTTATGCTTGGGATTTAACTTTTGACTATCTGGCTAATAGTAAGTTAGGACGAGGATTACCCGGTATTTTCACCCGTTATCTCTTGCATGGGTTGCGTCAGTGGGATGTGATTTCTGCTAATCGTGTGGACTATTTTCTGGCTAATTCCCACCACACCGCTAGACGAATTTGGCGCTGTTATCGACGGGAGGCAAAAGTTATTTATCCTCCCGTACAAATTGAGCGTTTTCCCTACCAAGAGAAAAAAGAAGATTTTTATTTAGTAGTCTCTCGTTTGGTTAGTTATAAAAAAGTCCCTTTAATTGTGGAAGCATTTAATCAATTGGGATTACCCCTAGTGGTTATTGGAGATGGTCCACAGATGGCTTTAATCCGACAGTTAGCCAAGGATAATATTCAGATTTTAGGGGCAGTGTCCGATCGAATGGTAGCAGAATATATGTCGAAAGCAAAAGCGTTTATTTACGCTGCTTGTGAGGATTTTGGTATTGCTTTAGTGGAAGCGCAAGCTTGTGGTACTCCCGTGATTGCATTTGCTGCCGGAGGTGCTTTAGAAACCGTGCGGGATCTGCGGGAAAATTCTCCCCAGGGAACAGGATTACTTTTTGGGGAACAAAATCCCCAATCCTTGCAGGAAGCGGTTAAATATTTTGTCGATCATGCGGATAAAATTGACCCGGAAGATTGTCGGCAACAGGCTAATAAATTTACTCCTGAAATCTTTCAAAGTAACTATAGTTTATTTGTCGAGGAACATTCAATATCTAAAAATTATTGCTAACTTTAATTAGAGCAGTTATCTTAATGGTGAGCTACGAGGTTTTCGTTTGAGGGAGTCGGTCATCGGTCGTCGATAACAAATTAGGTTACACTTTATCTTGATGAGAAACTCTGTATTTCCCCAATGATGAGGACGCAGCCAATGCGCCCAAAATGTAATATTATGGATATTTCTCTAAAGTTGAGATCTAGCCAACGCTGATAGCTTATCGTGGTGCTTGTGATGACAGAAAAGCGAGGATTATAGCCGTGCCTTGGAATCGAGTTAATCAATGGGTAGAAAAACGCTCTTTAGGGGCCCTAGAATCAGCTTATCAGAGAGCGCTCAAAATTAAAGCGATCGAAGATAAACATTTTGGGGGACAAAAAATTTCCCCGGCTGCCCTGGGAGGAAAAAGTGTTTATGATTACTTTCAAAGTACCCTAGAACGAGAATTATTACAGATACGTCTCGATTTAACTCAAGTGCGTCTGGGTAATTTTATCAATCCGCAAACTAACCCAGAAAATAATAACATCCTAGAGACTTTAAAGGTGATCGAGGATATTATCGGTAAATATCGCCTAGACTTAGAGGAATTGCTGCCCCCATTACCGAATAATCAAACCCCAAATCTGCCTAAAGCGAATCTCACTGGTGATACCTCCAGAGATAAAACTAACCAGACAATTTCTCCTGCAACCGGTAATAAATTTTTTAACTTCCAGCAAGAATTAACCCCAGAATACGAACAAACCGTTATTAAACAACTCCGTACCCTGCGACAACAGCAACGGATTGCCATTCGTTTTATCCTGATTATTATTTTAGTTCCTCTCTTGGTGCAGGTTATTAGTAGAAACTTCGTCTTTAGCCCTATTTTAAACTATTTTGGTGTGGATAGAGCGAAAATATCAGAAGTTTATATTTCTCAGGAAATTGGCGAAAAATATCTCAGGGAATTTGCTAGACTTCAAGAAATTGAAGAAATCAAGCACGTTTTAGGAGTAGTAAAAGCAGGGCATGAATCAGAAGAAAATTTTCGGGAACAGGTGCAGGAATTATTTAAAGAAGCGGGTTATGAAAGTCAAGATGGTTGGAAAAACTTACTATCCGATATCACTGGATTAATAGCCTTTATCGCCATCTTAATTTTTGGTCGTCAACAATTGGCAATTACGCGAGCTTATGTTAGTCGTTATTTTCTCAGCTTAAATGATATAACCAAAGCCTTTATCTTTATTCTCTTTACCGATATATTTGTCGGGTTTCACTCGGCGGAGGGTTGGACGGTAATCTTAGAAACTTTGTTCCGGCACTTTGGTTGGCGCGAGAATATTACATTTATTAGCTTGTTTGTGGCCACGGTTCCCGTTATCCTAGATACCATCTTTAAACTATTAATATTTAATTATCTGACTCGTAAATCTCCCACCGCCGCAACTATCCTAGAAAAGATGAACCAGTAACGCCCTATGATCCTTAGTATTGCCGATACTTTCATTAAAAGACCCGTTCTGACCACAGTTTGCTCGATTTTAATCGTTTTGATCGGAGCGATCGCTGTTCCCTTTTTACCCCTAGAAAAACTGCCCCAGTTGGCATTTATTCAGGTAGCGGTAAATGCCAACTATTTGGGAACCGATGCCAAAACCGTACAGGATAACGTTACCACGGTACTCGATCGCCAGATTAACGGGACAGAACAGATTGTTTATATGCAGTCCCAGAGTACCAATACTGGACAGAGTACGGTGAATGTCTTTTTCCCGGTGGAAATGGATCGTAACATTGCCCAAGTCTTGGTACAAAACCGTGTCAGTACCGCCGCCGCTAGTTTACCGGAAGAAGTGAACCGGCAGGGGGTGACAACCAATACCCAATCCCCCAGCGTTACCCTTGCCTACGGGATTTCCGCCAAACCGGACGAAAAGGGCAATTATCCCTACGATACGGTCTTTTTAAGTAACTTTGTCGATCGGGTCATCGATGCCGAGATTCGTCGGATCGAGGGAGTTGGTAGTACAACAATCATCGGGGAGAGGGAATACGCCCTACGTTTTTGGCTTAATCCCGATGCTTTAGCCGCTAGGGGCGTATCGGCGGAACAAGTAGTACAGGCAATCCGAGAACAGAATATTCAGGTGGGTGCGGGGACAATTGGCGGTGATCCCAGTCCCGAAGAGCAGCAATTCCAGATCGCCATTCGCGCCGTTGGTAGGGTTGCCACCGGGGAGGAAGCAGAAAATATCGTCGTCAAAGTCGGGGAAAATGGCGATTTAATCCGCATTAAAGACGTAGGACGCGCAGAAATCGGAGCGGAAAGCTACAGTACCGCCGCCTATTTCGACAAATCCCCCGCCGTCGTCTATATCGTCTATCAGTTACCCGGTTCCAACGCTTGGAATACCGCCAAACTGGTAAAAGAAAAAATGGCGGAACTAGAACCAAGTTTCCCCCCGGGGTTAAATATCGCCATTACCCTCGATAATACCGCCTTTGTCGCCGCTTCCCTAGAAGAAGCCCTTGGCACTCTGGTGGAGGCGATTTTACTGGTTATTCTAGTGATTTTTATCTTCCTTCAGGATTGGCGCACCACGATCATTCCAGCGATCGCTATTCCCGTATCTTTGATCGGAACCATGGCCGTCGCCCTCGCTTTAGGCTATTCTCTCAATAACCTCTCCTTGTTTGCCGTCATTCTGGCCACCGGGTTAGTGGTGGACGACGGCATCGTGGTTGTAGAGGCGGTATCGGAAAAATTACGACAGGGAATGCGGCCATTTCAAGCTTCCCTCGATGCCATGGGTGAGTTAACCTCGGCGGTAATTGCCAGTTCTCTTGTACTATTTGCGGTTTTTATTCCCGTCACCTTCTTCCCCGGTACGGTGGGGATCGTTTATCGACAATTTGCCGTCATCATCTCCGCTTCAATTCTGATCTCCACCTTTAACGCCCTCAGTTTTTCCCCCACCATGTCGGCGATTATCATGAAACCGCCCCAAGGCACCCGCGGACCCTTGGGACTGTTTTTCGAGGGCTTTAATCGGGGTTTCAACGCAGTTAAAGAAGGTTATCGACGCTCGATCGAATTTCTGATCCGAGTTCGGTTTCTGGTCTTACCCTTCTTTATCGCCGCCCTCTTTCTCACAGCTTGGAGTTATAGCACCACTCCCCAGGGTTTTATCCCCGAAGAAGACCAAGGTTATGCCTTCGTTTTGGTGCAAGCACCCCCCGGGGTTTCCCTGCGCTACACCGACCAGGTTATCCGTCAGATTAACGAAGAAATTCTCGACGGTATCGAAGAAATCGAACACTTTGTCGGTATGGCGGGCTTTAGTTTTGCCGGAAGTGGCAGCAACCAAGGGCTATTTTTTGTCAAGTTAAAAGAATGGTCGGAACGGCCCGGGGAAGATAAGTCGGTTTTCGGGGTTCTGCGGAAAATTAACCAACAATTAGCCACTAAAGTCCCAGATGCTCGCGCTTTCGCCGTTAATGCGCCCCCCGTGGATGGATTAAGTTCTACCGGCGGTTTCGAGTTATTTATCCAAAACCGCGCTTCTTTCCCCATGGACGCTTTGATTGCCAACGCTAATAAAGTCATGGCCGAGGCCCGAACAAGACCAGAATTATCGGGAATTTTCACCCAATTTACCACCGACACGCCGATGCTGGAACTTTCCATCAATCGCAACCAGCTACAGGCGCAAAACGTCGATATGCAGGCCGTTTTCGGTACCCTGCAAACCTATCTCGGTTCCAACTTCGTCAACCAATTCGTCTTAGGCGATCGCTTGTATCGAGTCTTTGCCCAAGCAGAAGCGGATTATCGTTCTAATCCTGAAGATATTAACCGTCTTTACGTCCGTTCCCGTACCGGGGCCAATATTCCCCTATCGGGTTTAGTTAGCGTCAAACGCTTCACCTATCCACCGATTATCACTAACTTTAACCTCTATCCCTCGATTAACGTTCAGGGTAGTCCCGCCCCCGGTTTTAGTACGGGACAGGCGATCGCAGTGATGGAAGATGTTTGTCGGAAAGTCCTGCAGCCCGGTTTCGGTTACGCTTGGACGGGTACGGCTTTCCAAGAAAAAACTTCCGCCGGGGCTGCCCCAATTATCTTCGGATTAGCCTTTGTCGTGGTTTTCCTCGTACTCGCAGCCCAGTACGAAAGCTACATTGACCCGATTATCATCATGATTACCGTTCCCCTAGCGATCCTGGGTGCCATGGGGGCCCTACTGTTGCGGGCGAATTTCCTACAAGTGGGTAGTCTCTTCCCGACGGTGAATAATAATATCTATGCTCAGGTGGCTTTGGTCATGTTGATCGGTTTAGCGGCTAAAAATGCGATTTTAATCGTGGAATTCGCTAACCAGTCCCGTACTTTGGGTTTAAGTATTCCCGATGCGGCAGCCCGGGCCTCGACGGAACGCTTAAGACCGATTCTGATGACGGCTATTTCCGGTTTAGTCGGTTTCTTGCCCTTGGTTATCGCTTCCGGCGCCGGGGCGATGAGTCGTTGGTCTCTGGGAACTGCAATCCTAGGCGGTTATCTGATTTCGACGGTGTTGAGTTTATTTCTCGTCCCGGTGTTGTATGTGCTGATCAAACAGTTCGAGGCCCGATTCCTCTCCTCGAAACCCCCGAAAAGTGGCGGTTCTGGCGGCAAAAAAACCCCTTCTCTCGATGGGGAAAGGAATACATCAGAAACCCCCATAGAAGAAGGGGCCATTTCCTCTTTGAAAATCTCTCCTCAGTCCCCGAATGACTAGGGTGTTAGGAGACTTTTTCAGTGATCAGTAATCAGTAATCAGTAAACAGTAATCACTGAAAAGAAAAAAGAAAGCTCCGCAATTGCCACTTAATACTGATAACTGATAACTGATAACTGATAACTGATAACTGATAACTGATAACTGATAACTGATAACTGATAACTGATAACTGAAAATAATGAGTCTAGAATCCACTGCTAATGAGGCAATCGCTCATAATTTAGAGCAATTCCTGCTAGTTTTGACCATTTCCTTGAGTGTCGCCACTTTATCGAGAACCGTTGCCTTCCTCCGCAAAATTCCCTACACCCTGCTGTTAGTTATTGTCGGTATGGGTTTAGCTTTTTTAGATTTGCGTCTAGTTAATCTTTCCCCGGAATTAATTCTGGAAATTTTTCTGCCTCCCCTCCTTTTTGAAGCCGCTTGGAATATTCCTTGGGCTAAATTAAAGGAATATTGGGTTACTATCGTCCTTTTTGCCGTTATCGGGGTAATTATCTCCGTTTTGGGAGTCGCCTATCCCCTACATATCTTTGCTAATTTACCCCTATCGATCGCGTTTCTCTTGGGTGCTGCCCTAGCTGCCACCGATCCCGTCTCTGTGATTGCCCTATTTAAAGAATTGGGGGCCAGTAAAAAACTGACGATCCTGATGGAAGGGGAAAGTCTCTTTAATGATGGAGTCGCTGTGGTCGCTTTCGTCCTCTTGGTGGGTATTCCCTTGGGAGTCGATACCTTCTCAATTCCCGTGACGATCGCTCGTTTCTGCACCTTTGTGGGGATTGGCATCGGTGTGGGTTGCGTGATCGGTTTCGGCATTTCCTACCTTACCCAACGCTTTGATTTGCCTTTTGTGGAACAGTCTCTGACTCTAGTTTCTGCATACGGAACCTATCTCGTCACGGAAAAATTAGGCGGATCCGGTGTAATCGGGGTGGTAATTGTCGGGATTATTCTCGGTAATCTCGGTTCGCGCATTGGTATGAGTCCCCGCACGCGCCTAGTAGTTAGCGAATTTTGGGAATTTATCGCCTTTTTTGTCAATTCCATCATCTTTTTACTGATCGGCGATCAAACCCGTTTTGAGAGTCTTGGTAGTCACTTAAGCGGGATTTTAATAGCGATCGCTGCTATGGTGGTTTCCCGTCTGTTCTCAATTTTTGGACTAGGGGGAATTAGTAACCTAATTACGGGCAATAGCATCAATTTCAAGGAAAGAACGGTGTTATGGTGGGGAGGATTGCGCGGATCGGTTTCGATCGCCCTAGCGTTAAGTGTTCCTACGTCTATCCCCTACCGTCAAGAAATTATTGACGTGGTTTTTGGGGTGGTTTTATTTACTTTATTGGTGCAAGGATTATCTATACAATGGCTGTTAAATGCCCTCAATCTTATCGGTGATCAACCGATTCGGAGCGAATATTCGGCCTTAATTGCTCGTCAAATTGCCTTAACTAGGGTGTCTAATTATCTGCAACAACCAGAACGTTTTCCCGATATCGATCCCGAATTTTATCGCTATAAAAAAACTCTGGTGGAAGGACAATTAAAGTCCTTGGCAGATCAGTTGCAAAAATTACTACAGGAACATCCACAATTAAAAGATGTGGTGGCCGAACAATTTCAAGATACTTTACTCGATATAGAAGCTAATACCTACGCAGAATTAATTCGAGCCGGTCGTTTAAATGAAAATCTCGTTCCCCTTTTAGTCGAGGTAGAAGAAGAAAAAGAGATGGTTTAATGATCAAGTCATGGGAAATCAAAGAATTTTTGCTAAAAATTGCTGAGTTCGATCGGATTGAGGATTATTAAAAAATTCTGCTGGGGGGGCAATTTCCAAAATTACACCCTGATCCATAAATACCACTCGATCGGCCACTTCTCGCGCAAATCCTACCTCGTGGGTGACACAAACCATGGTCATCCCCGATTTGGCTAAACTTTGCATCGTTTCCAAGACTTCTCGCACCATTTCTGGGTCTAAAGCTGAGGTGGGTTCATCGAATAACATCACCTTCGGCTGCATGGCTAAAGCGCGAACAATTGCCACCCGCTGCTGTTGTCCTCCCGATAACTGAGGGGGATATTTAAGCGCTTGTTCGAGAATACCAACTTTTTCGAGGAGTTTTGTCGCTATTTCCTCCGCTTGCGCTTTTTTCCAACCGCGCACCCACATCGGACCAAGGGTGACATTATCTAATACCGTCAGATGGGGAAATAGGTTAAATTGTTGAAAAACCATGCCAACTTCCTGACGGATTGCCTCGATATTTTTCAGGTTGTGGGAAACAGTTATCCCGTCAATAATAATGCGGCCTTTTTGATAGGATTCTAACCCGTTAAAAGTGCGGATAAAGGTGGATTTTCCCGAACCAGACGGACCCATAATCACGACAACTTCCTGTTTATTAACGGTGAGATTGACTCCCCGTAAAGCATGAAAGCGGTTATCGTACCATTTTTCCACCGCTTCGGCAATTATAATCGGTTCACTGTTGTGAGATTCCATATTTTTGAGAGTTTATTGATTATCTGTATCGGGAAACCACTGTTTCTCAAGAATTTGTGTCAGAGAGTAGGGACAAATTATCGGTAAATTTTTTAATCCTGTCTTTTTTTCGGCAATTAAGCGGGCGTTTTCATAGATATTTTCCAACTCTAGTTCTAGAAATTTGCTTAAATTGGTGGTGAACTTATCTTCTAATTGTACTCGAACAGTGATCATCTCTGCCGCCCAATGATTACTATTTCTTTTTCTTTCTGTTGTCCAAAATTGATAGATTAGGAGATGGATTATTATTTGTAAACTTAAACTTTTAACAGCAGTTTTTTCGCTTCGTCCCAAAGCTGCCAACTCCTCGATTAAATGTTCGTAATCTACCCAATCAAACTGGCGATTTTTTAATAACTCGATCGTCTCGATTAACCAGCGATCATACTCCCGTTCATAAAGCTGTTCTAAAGCAAGCATTGTCTTTGACAAAATGGCGACAGAAGAAAAATAACCCGTTCCTAGAAATGATAGCACAAAATATCCGGATGGCACTGTATTAGTGTAAATATTTGTGAATCAATGATGATGACAGTAAAAAATGCTTGACCCTGAGGTAAAAAAAAGGTTAAATTATGGTTAGGCTGAGAAGATAACCCACACATCCTAGATAATGAGGCTATCATGGAAATCGATAAACTCAAAGAAATTGCTCAAAAAGTTGAAACCTCTCGTTCTCAAATCCAAAACGAACAGGCAACCAAAACAGCTTTTATTATGCCTTTTTTGCAAGCATGGGGTTACGATGTGTTCAATCCCATGGAAGTTCACCCCGAATATAGTGCCGATTTAACTGGATTAAAAGGGGAAAAAGTAGATTATGCTATTTGTTTGGACAATCAACCGATTATTTTGATGGAATGTAAAAGCTGTCATCAAAATCTTGAGCATCCTAAACATAGTTCCCAACTGCATCGATATTTTAACGCAACTGGAGCTAACTTTGGAGTTTTAACTAATGGGATTATCTATCGGTTTTATACGGATATCGTCAAGGATAATATCATGGACGATAAGCCATTTTTTGAGTTTAACATCCTCGACTTTGACGACTCTTCCGTTAACGAATTAAAACGATTTTCTAAATCTAGCTTTAATTCTGACGAAATAGGAGAGGTTGCTCGCAATTTATTGTACACCAAAGAAGTTAAAAAAGTGATTGCCCAGCAATTAAGTGATCCTTCCCCCGAATTTGTTAAGTTTTTTGTTAGTCATGTATATTCTGGGGTGAAAACTGCATCGGTTGTCGAAAAATTCAAAGAAATTATTAAGCGTTCTCTCAAAGAGTATATCAATGATATCATCAAAGAAAAATTTGAGGAAGTCTTAGGAAAAGAACCTGAACCAAATCCTCCTGATACACCAGCAGCAGAAGATACTCCACCAGAAGAAACAGGGGAAGATAAAATTAATACGACCCCCGAAGAATTGGAAGGATTTTACATTATTAAATCAATTCTACGGGAAGAAATCAATACCGCACGCATTCAATTCAAAGACACTAAAAGTTATTTTGGTATCAACTTAGATGGAAAAGTAACTAAAACAGTCTGTCGTCTGCGCTTCCATGAAAGAACTGGCAAGAAATCAATCAGTATTCCCGATAACGTCGAAACTGGTAGAGAAGCAACCACTAATATAAACAGTCTTGATGAAATTTATGGAGTCGCTGAATTTCTGAAATCTCGTATCCGCTATCTGACTCAAGATACTTATAGAAGCAAGTCAGAAAAAACAGAAAGTATCTAAAATAATTATCCCCTATCTCTTTAATGACCGATAGGGGTTTTTAATGATATCATTTTTAGTAATCGCTGATTATGGTTGTAAAATTTTATCTAGGGATAGGGGTGCATCTCATTTTTGTCAATCTACTAAGTTGGGATTTTTAAGGGAAAACTCTCGGCTAAAATTGGGCGTTACTGCCGATTTTATCACTCAATCTTTCCTCTGGAGCGGCGTACTGCTAGGCAGTCCCTTCGCCATGGCACTGATAACCTAGGCCGCATAAGTAGGGAGGCACAATTATTTGTAGGATGGGTTAGCGGTAGCGTAAACTATGCGGGCGTTGGGTTTCATGCTTCAACCGTTCGGACCTCGGCGTGAGCTTTTGTCGAACGCAAAAGCTCACGGCCGAAGCCCAACCTAC
>NZ_JAPZSO010000103.1:0-2260 GCF_027531715.1 Microcystis sp. LE19-8.1F
ATTTGTCTTTTATTTACTTGTCAAAAAACCGTCATTAGAACTTGAAAATCAAGTTAGGTTAGCGGAAGGTGTTCGCTAACTATTTTCCCCTTATTTTTTAAGTTGATTAGATTAGGTAAACTCTTTGTCAGAAATCACCTAGACACCATTTTTTTCTTTCCTACTCGCCATTTCCCCTATTTTAATCTATCAGGTATCTTCTTGAGCAGAAATCACCTTAGTACACCTTTTCCGTCTATAGGACCAAGTAATATTCGTGAAAATAGTGTGGATGAGCCACTGATAGAAGCAATTAGCTCCAATTTTCTGGCATTAGCTGAAACCACATCTAATACGAACGATGGTCAATATACGCCACTGGGTGTTTGGATAGCAAACTGGAGTGATTTATTTCCCTGGTTATCAATAGCTTCATTGAATAGCATTGATTCTACACAGGAATCTGAGGATTTGCTACGATTTCGCACTGTTATTCAAGACTTTGATGCTTTGCGTAAAATATATTACTACGCCCATGATGTAGGTTTGAAGGTTGGCGATCTCGATTTTTTAAGTATTGCTGATTCATTCTCATCACAGATGGCTAAACTGGCAGAAAGCACAACATTCTCCATGAAAGAATTGAAGAATGCGATTGCTCGCCTTAGTGATAACGCAAGAGCTATTTATAAGAAATGGGTCGAGGTAGGTTTTCTTCGAGATTGCGAATTGGGTCTTGGCTTTGTTTATGATAATGATTGGACTCTGAGTATTACTTTGTTAGATGACCCTCACGACATTTTTTTGCTTTTTTGGAGAAAATTGACTTCGACCCATTGAGCAAAAATTACTCTGCTTTTGCAGTATCAACGAAGTGTATGCCCATTTTATTCCCTTCTGGACAAATTAGTATCTTTTGTGTGTTTTTCTGGGAATCGGAGCCACCAGACTCTCCAGAACCTCCATACTCTCAATATTATATAGGAATACTGATCGGTCAAATAATTGGGAATTCAAATGGTGAGAAATGGACTTGTTTTGCCTATCAATTTTCTTCTGAGGATGATTTAATCGTATTTACTCCAAATAAAGCGGAAAAGACTTTGGAGTATGCATATCCTGGTCAAGGAAAAGTTAAGGCTTATCCGATTCCTTTTAGCGCAGCACAAGGAGTTCGGCAATGGAAAGGACAATCCTTAAGCACAAATATCGGCTCTTTTACAGACTTGCAAGACCAACTTGCTCATTTTTCTGATCTATTAAAAAATCAAAAGACGTGGAGTTTTAGCAGCGAAAACTTTCCTGTTGACTGGAAAGTGTCAGATTACTATGCTCTCCGAAAAATCCGTACACAATAGACTTGTTGCGTAATAGTGGCATAATGGGGAAGAAACAATGATTGGATATCCCCTTGAATGCTGAACATTGGCAGAATATTGCATCAAGATAGACTCTTGAGAGCGACCACAGGACTCAATAGAAGAGCGTTTGAGACCTTGTTAGAGAAATTTGAACAGGTGTATTTGGCGGAAGCAGACAACAGGGAAAAGGCAAGAAAAAGAAAAATCGGAGCTGGCAGGAAAGCTAGATTGCAAAGCATCAAAGAGAAATTATTCTATATCCTGTTTTACTTCAAGTGCTATCCAACCTTTGACTTGGCGGCAGTATGGTTCGATTTTGACCGCTCACAAGCGAATAGATGGGTACATCGCCTACAACCAATTTTAGAAAAGGTTTTAGGAGAAAAAAAGGTACTGCCCCTTAGAAAAATCGAGAGGCTCGAGGAATTTATCCAACATTTTCCAGAGGTGAAAGAAGTGATAGTCCCTCGGACCTTCATACCGATAGCTCGTCCCAAAGACGCGGAAAAACAGAAAGAGAACTACTCAGGAAAGAAAAAGCGATGCACCCGAAAAAACCTAGCAGCTAGTGCAGAAGACAAGAGGATTTTGCTGTTAACCCCTAGGAAAGCGCGGAAAAACCCATGATAAAAAGATACAAGAACAAGAAGACTTAATTGGCGGCATCCCTGCTCAAATCCCAGTCTTGGTTGATTCAGGATTTCAGGGAGTGCAAAAACAGTATGTAAATATCCGTTTGCCCCACAAAAAACCGAAGGGAGGAGAGTTAACAGCAGAACAAAAACAAGAAAATCGAGAACTAGCCAAAGAAAGAGTTGTGGGTGAAAATGCTTTTTCTGGGGTGAAAAGATACCGTGCAGTTTCCGATATTTATAGGAATCGTGTAGCTAATTTTGATGCTCAATTAATCTTAACGGCTT
>NZ_JAPZSO010000140.1:0-33886 GCF_027531715.1 Microcystis sp. LE19-8.1F
TTTCTTAACAAAAAGAGAAGAAACTTAAAAAAAGGGGAAACGATTGATAGGTATAGTTTTGAAAGAAGGAATTAAGGTGGAGGTGAGCAAAAAAATGGAGAAATGGGCAGCCCAAGAATTACAGTATGCAGACCTAGGGGACACCAGAAGAAAGAAAAGGTTAATCAGTATCGTGGAAAATTTGGCCAGCCAATCTAGTACAAGAGTGCCACAAGCTTCGGGAAATCTAGCCGCCGCCAGTGCCACATCCGACTTTTGGAATTCCCCCTATTTTCACCCCTCAGATATAATTGCCGCCCAAGCTAAAAGTACAGTAGAAAGAATCAAAGAACATCCAATAGTTTTGGCAGTTCAAGACACAACAAGTTTAGACTTTACGACGCAAAAAGCCAAAAAAGGAATGGGTTATCTAGATTGTCAAACATCCTTTGGTCTCAAAGTTCATACCACATTAGGAGTGTCCCCTGTCGGAATACCTTTAGGACTAATTAATCAATATGTCTGGGCAAGAGAAGAAAAGAATTTAGGGATTGCCAAGCAACGCAAAAAAGAGAAACCCAAGAAAAAGAAAGTCAACGATGGTTAAATTCTTGGTCAGAAACACAACAACAAATACCCGAAGATATTCAAGTAGTAACAATCGGAGATTGTGAGGCAGACATATTTGATTTATTTGACCAATCAAGAAGTCCTAACTCTCATTTATTAATCCGAGGGACTCATAACCGAAAAGTTAACTATCTCGACGACAAGGAAACGTCAGGGCATCCAGAGACTAAATATTTACATCAATCTATCAGAGAAATTCAAGCCTGTGGTCTCTTATACTAAATCTGGTTATTAAAAACTGATTATTTATTCACCCTTTTGCCTCTTGCCTGTTGCATGAGTGCCTGTCCTGATATGTAGGGTTTGCGGCAAAAAGTTTGTTGGTGGGGTTAGGAGTCAGTCCCGATGAAAAAATTTTCACCCCCACAGATGAAAGAGGTTTCCTTCCCTACACCCCACACCCTACACCCTCTTTCAAGTCAGAAGGGGAAGTCAGAATAACAGAATGACCTTGCGTGCCTAGAAGCGGAACCCTTTGCAATCGCCTCCGGAAAGTGCAAGGGTTTTGAGTACCTCGGCTCGATTTCTCAACGTTTGTTTCTGGCACTTTTCTTGAAAAAAAGTCCCAAAATCGTTTTCTAGTAAGGCTTCCAGTAATATTCAGCCTACCCTAGTTCAGTTTAATCGGGCAAATCAAAGAGAACACCCGTCATATAACGCTCTGCCCATTCCCAACCAAAGGCTTTTTCTAGTACACGCCGAGTTTTATCGTTTTTTTGCTGTTGACTACAATAATCCCGTTGTCCCTGTAAATAAATGCGCGCTTCTTCCCCAGAAAGAGGCTGACTTTCCTTAGCACATTTGCAGTGAATTGTCAAGAAATCTGTTACTCTTTGTAAAAATTGTCGTTCCTCGGCGGCGGTTTCGGGACGAATAAACAGACAATATTGGGAGAAAATATGACCCCAAGAAGGCAAATCACGAGCTTGGGCGAAATCGACCGCCGGTAAAGCCGCTAAAGCTTGATTATAGGCACTAGGGAGAGTTTTATCGCCACTGGTGGGAGAAAGATCCACAATAGCGGCACTGATTCCCGCTTTGCCGGAGACTATATCACATCCAAACATCGGCAGCGGATATTCTGGACGGGGGAACATGACACAGTGAAGGATATCCAAACCATTGCCCAGTTTAGCCAGTTCTAGGTGCATTTTGCGGAACTGGGGAGTTTGATAGCAGCGATTCTCGATAATTAATTTTTCCCCTTCTAAACGTCCCTCCACATAGCCTAAACCTTCCGGCAACTCAAAGGGCGACAAATCAAGATAATTTTCCCAGTGGGACAGAATTGCCGTGGCTAATTGTCCAATCAGGGGATGAAGTAACGGTAAAATTTCAGGCTTGGCAACGGCTATCATGGGTCAGTAATCAGTAATCAGTAATCAGTAATCAGTTATCAGTAATCAGTTATCAGTTATCAGTAATCAGTTATCAGTAATCAGTTATCAGTAATCAGTAATCGGCTTTTTTCTCCTTATCTCCCCTGCTCACCTCTCCCTGCTCCCTTCTCCCGTCTCCTGTATCCTGACTCCTGACATCTAAAATCCACTTTACCCCATGGAGCGATCGAGATTAGAACTGGGAAATATAAAATTAACTTCTTTGTCCTTCTCCCAATTTAGCCTATGGTTAGCAGTGCCGCTCGTCCAAGACCTTCCTTAAAAACCCTCTGGCAAAAGATAGAATCTTCTCCGTTGCCAGAAACCGAGGAATCGATTATTTTAAGAATTCTGGTGCAAGCTTTAGTAATCGTCGGTATTATCGCCACCGATGTGGCTACTGATAGTTATACCGGTATTTGGGCCGTTCCTCTCAGTATTATCGGCGGAATCTGGAGTTGGCGACGCAGGAAAAAGCGCAATATCGGGGCAAAATTTTGTATAGCGATCGGAATGTTGGTAGTGTTGGCGCTATTCTTGGGTAATATCGTTGCGATGCAGGATAGTCGCATTGCCCTAACACAATTATTAATTCAACTGCAAATTCTCCATAGTTTTGACCTGCCCCGACGCAAAGATTTGGGGTATTCTATGGTAATCGGTTTAATTCTCTTGGGAGTCGCCGGGACAATCTCCCAAACCCTCGCTTTTGCGCCTTGGTTAATCCTCTTTCTGCTTTTATCCCTACCTACCCTAGTTTTAGACTATCGTTCTCGTTTAGGTTTAGATAATCTCAATCAGAGTCTCCCTTTCTTCTCAAGGAAATCCCCCCGTCTAGCCACAAAAAAATTAGTTTCCCCGCAAAATTCTCCCCTTTCTCCCAAACGTTTCGGGATTTTCTTTCTGACAATTCTCCTCTTGGGATTGACAATTTTTGCCCTGATGCCGCGTTTTCCGGGTTATCAAATTCAATCTTTTCCCGTCAATAGTCCAGCAGGTATGGAAAATCAGGATTTTGAACAGGGAGACCGACAAATCGTTAACCCTGGCTATGTGCGCGAGGGTGAAACGGGGAATGGTGGCGTAAATAGCGGTAATAGTCCCACTACAGGGTCAGGACAGCTAGATCCTACCTTTTATTACGGTTTTAACAGCCAAATGAACCAAAATCTGCGGGGAAGTATGACTCCTCAGATAGTCATGCGGGTACGTTCTCAAGCCCCCGGATTCTGGCGGGCCATGGCCTTTGATCGCTATACTGGCCAAGGGTGGCAAATCTCGCGGGATCAAGAATTAGAGGATTTAAATCGCAGTAGTTGGTCCTATCGCTTTTTTGTGCCACTACCCGCAACCCAGGCCAAAACCCATCAGGTAGTCCAAAGTTACAGCATTGTCTCCAGTTTACCGAATATTATCCCTGCTCTTACTTCGCCTCAGTTTCTCTTTTTTCCCACTCGACAGGTATCTTTGGACCGAGAAAACAGCTTAAGGTCGCCGGGGGGGTTAGCGGAAGGGCTAACTTATACTGTAATCTCACAAGTGCCGGAACGCAATCGCAGCCAATTGCGATCGGCCCCAGAAACTTACCCTAAGGCTATTCTCAACCATTATTTACAAATTCCTGCCGAAATTGCCCCGAAAGTCCGCCGAAAAACCGAGGAATTGCTGGCAAAATCTCCCACACCGTTAACCTCTCCCTACGAGAAGGCCCTATATTTGGCCCAAGCATTAAAGCAAAACTACGAATTAACAACCGATTTGCCCTTTTTAGCCGAAAATGAGGATTTAGTCTCGGCCTTTTTGTTTCGTTTTCAGGGGGGTTACGCCGATCATTTTTCCAGCGTGTTAACGATTATGTTACGCTCGATCGGTATTCCTGCCCGATTAGCCACCGGTTTTGCCCCTGGCCAGTTTAATCCTTTTACTGGCTTTTATGTTGTCCAAAATACGGACGCTTACGCCATCACAGAGGTGTTTTTCCCTGGTTACGGTTGGTACACTTTCGATCCTATCCCGGGCCACGAATTAATTCCCCCATCCTTTGAGGAAGTGGAACCTTTTAGCGTCCTCAAGCAATTTTGGCAATGGGTAGCCGGATGGTTGCCTTCCCCAGTAACGGGTTTTCTCGGTCTGATTTGGGACAATGTTATCGTTACTATCGGTAAGTTATTGGCCTGGTTATGGCGTTTTATTTCCGGCAGTCTTTTGGGGGGAATTCTCGGTGGTTTAGTGGGGGTCGTCTTCGCTTACGCTGGTTGGTTAGGATGGGGACAGTTCCATGGTTGGCGTCGGGGTCGCAGGTTGTCCAAACTACCACCGATCGAGCGTTTATACCAGCAAATGTTAGGAATCTTAACAGAGGCTGGTTATGGCAAACATCCCGCTCAAACCCCTTTAGAATACGCCGCCGCCGCCCGCAGCGTCCAACCGCCGCCAGTGGCGAATATTATCGAGGAGATTGCTCGCGCCTACGTTGATTGGCGTTATGGCGGTAAATCGGCTAATATCGAGAGTTTACGCCAACGTTTTCGAGAGTTGCTCAAGCTAGTGAAAAAGTGAGCTTGAGCCTATAGTTAGGGTTTGCGGCAAAAAGTTTTTCAGCAAATCCTAGATTTAACGATGTCTTAACGCTACTCATAATGTGTCCACATCCGCAGGATTTTAACTATACCCTCAGATTGAATAACTTCGTACACAAGACGATGCTGAATGCTTATTCGCCGAGAGTACACACCATTCAAATCTCCCACTAACTTTTCGTAAGGCGGGGGATTTTGGAATGGATTGACCTGAAGAATGTCAAGCAACATCTGCGCTTTATTTTTTAAATGACTAGAATTAAGCTTCTTAGCGTCTTTCTGCGCCTGTTTGGTGTAAACCAATTTCCACCTCACCATTCTAGCTCCTCAGCACATTCTTCAACCGGCGTTGCCAGTCCCTCCCGAATTGATTCTCGCATCCCCGGAATTGAGAGGAGATATAACGTTTCTTGTACCGATTTCCAATCCCCTTCAGATAGCAAAACTGCATTACCATCGCATCCCTCAATAATAATGGGTTCGTGGGAAACAGTCACTGAATCAATCAAATCCTGCAACTTTTGTTGAGCCTCATTAACCGGGATCATAACCCCTCCTAATTGTTTTCTACCAGTGCCGAAAGAAAATCCTCCGATAATCCTAGCGCCAATTACCCAAACCTGACTCAAGCTATAACCAATCTTTACAAAAAATCTTTTCCAGGCGCTTATACTGTCGGCACTGGTTTTTCGCAACCAAAGTAAATTACATATCTTAAATTGAGAGTAACTAAACTTGACAATCGGTTTAACAATGCGCTAGAGTAACCGAAACTTCTAAACTGTAACGCTGGCTGAAGGGAGGCTATTAATTTCGACTAAATTTCTTTACTACTAAACCAAGAAAATATAATTATGACAAACTATCAAACAGAAATTAAAATCAAAGTCCTTTTAGATGTTGCTGAAACTTATTGGAATGCAACGGAAGAAGAGCGTCAAAAAATAGAAGAAAAAATCGCTTTTTATGTTAAATATTCAAATTTATCTAGAAAAGAATCTCTGGAAAAATTATATAAAACGATGGATACTGTTGGACAAAAAGCACAAGAGAGAGGATTAACCACTGAAATTTTAGAATCTCTCTTAAATGAAGATGACTAGACGCTTTGTTATCGATACCAATATTATTATCAGTTAATATCGAGAGATTACACCAACGTTTTCGAGAGTTGCTCAAGCTAGTGAAAAAGTGAGCTTGAGAGCAGTTATCTTAATGGTGAGGTAGGAAGTTTTCGTTTTGGGGAGTCGATCGCCGGTCGTCCATAGCAAATTAGGTTACACTTTATCTTGATGAGAAAGGCTATAAATAACACTATGTTAAGAAATGTAACCAAGGCCGAAACCCTTACTGTTGCCTTGTCTGCACAGTTAACTTTATTTTTGTCCGACTACCGATAATTCTCAGCCAGTAATTTATAAGCAGATCAATGTCATCTTGTCAAGTATTTGAACAATCAATTCAGATTAAAGCTAGTGCCACGACGGTGGAGCGTTGTATCACGGATTTAGAGTTAATGCGTCGTTGGTTGAATCCGGTGTTAGTTTGTGAACCTATCGGCGATTGGAAGACCGATATCGGTGGGAGAAGTCGTTTTTTGATTCAAATTCCCCTAATTCAGCCAACGCTAAAAAGTACGGTGATTGAGAGGGAACCGGGATTAATTGTCTGGCAATTTGAAGGATTTTTTCGCGGCTGCGATCGCTGGGAATGTCAACCCAATGATGACGGCACTTGTCTAATCAATCGTTTTGAGTTTGCGATTCCTAATCCGGTTGTGGGGTGGGGATTCCAGCAATTCGCCGCCAAATGGACTAAAAAGGATATGGAAGCGCAATTAAGACGCTTAAAAAGAGTAGCCGAGGAAATTTATCTACTTTCAGCAACAAGTTAAGCTGATGGGGTGGTAAGCGGGGGGTTTTGGGGATGGGAGAATACCCTCACCCCCAACAGCTAACCCCTGATCCCTAATCGATCGAGATCGACTGGGGACCGTTGCCGTTATCCTGATTATTGTCGTTAAAACTGACTAATCCCTGCTGTTCTAACCATTTTTTGAGAGGATCGTCCGAAAGTTTCAAGCGCAGTAATCCAGAGGCAAAACCACCGAAAAAAGCGATCGGTTGTTGAATCAGTTCTTTAACAACGGGTTGTAATTCATCGAGAAACATCTTATTCTATCTCCTGATATTGTCACACCTATCAATGTTAAGTTAATTGAAGTGATTCTGTAAGACTAGCATGACTGAAACTCCCGACACGGTGAAAAAATCTTTCCGGCTAACCCCGTTTATTTTACTAGGAATACTGCTCATCTGGCTAGGAATTAGGTTAATTGCTCCCGATAGCGTCAGTTTATTCGCCGGTACTCGTCCCGATTATTTGGGAGTCAGGGAAGGTAAACTAGCCCCTTGTCCAGTCACTCCTAATTGTGTTAGTAGTCAGAGTCAGGATCAGGGTCATGCGATCGAACCCCTTAGTTATCAGGGTAGCGGTGAAAAAGCGATCGAGCAATTAGCTAAAATTATCGCCTCCCAACCGAGAACTAAAATTATTAACCAAGATAGTAACTATCTCTACGCCGAATTTAGCAGTCAATGGATGGGATTTGTCGATGATCTAGAATTTTCTCTTAATCCTAGCAAAAATGCGATCGATGTTCGCTCGGCCTCCCGGTTAGGAGAATCGGATTTAAATGTCAATCGAGAACGAGTGGAAACCCTGAGAAAACTCTTTTCAGTGATCAGTAATCAGTAAACGGTGAACTGACTCGGAGAATACGATAAGAAAAATTATGTTTCGTCCCCAACCAATACCAGCAAAAGCAGGACAGGAATCCGTCTGGGATTATCCTCGTCCCCCGCGCCTAGAATTATCACCTAAACACCTAAAAATTATCTTTAATGGGGTGATAATTGCCGATACTAAAAGCAGTTATCGAGTTCTAGAAACCAGTCATCCTCCAGTTTATTATCTACCGCCCCAAGATATTAAAATGGAATACCTGCAAGCCACAGCAGAAAAGTCTTTTTGTGAGTGGAAAGGTCTAGCTGGATATTACAATATCACCGTTGGCGACCAACAGGCAATTAACGCCGCTTGGTATTATCCGGACCCGACACCAGAGTTTCAGGCAATTAAGAATTATCTGGCTTTTTATCCTGCCAAAATGACCGCTTGTTATGCCGACGGTGAATTAGTACAACCGCAACCGGGCAACTTTTACGGGGGATGGATAACCTCCGATGTGGTTGGTCCATTTAAAGGCGTTCCCAATAGTTGGGGCTGGTAATCACGTTAAGTAAGTAGTCGTGCAAAATTAACTTCTTGGTTAGGAAAGGCAAAAGGTAGCTTTTTTCTCCCCACTTCATAATTCATAATTCATAATTCCCACTTCCCCTTAACTCCTAGTTTCTACTTTTTACGAGAAATTATGACCATATCCCAACCCGATCTAGAACCCACTTGGATGACGATTATTCGCCTCTTGCGCTGGGATAAACCCGCAGGTAGGTTAATTTTGATGATTCCCGCTTTATGGGCGGTATTTTTGGCGGCAGACGGTGTGCCACCGCTACCCTTGATCGGGGTGATCGTTTTGGGAACTTTGGCCACTAGCGCCGCCGGCTGTGTGGTTAACGATCTTTGGGATCGGGATATCGATCCACAAGTCGATCGCACTCGTAACCGTCCTTTAGCGGCCAGAGCTTTATCGATCAAGGTTGGTTTGATTATCGCTCTGATTGCTTTCTTTTGCGCCGCAATTTTAGCTTTATATCTCAATTTCCTGAGTTTTTGCCTATGTGTGGCCGCCGTTCCCCTGATTATCTGCTATCCTCTCGCCAAGCGTTTTTTTCCCGTACCCCAATTGGTTCTTTCTCTCGCTTGGGGTTTTGCGGTTTTAATCTGTTGGAGTGCCGTCACTGGGTCGTTAAATAGTAATACATTTATATTATGGGGAGCGGTGATTTTTTGGACATTGGCATTTGATACAATTTATGCTCTGTCCGATCGAGAGGATGATCTCAAGGTTGGTATTAACTCTAGTGCCATATTTTTCGGCAAATACGCCCCGGAAGCCGTGGGGGTCTTTTTTGCCCTAACAGTGGGTTTATTGGCTTGGGAGGGGCAAAAAATGCAGTTATCAGCCTCTTTTTGGCTAGGGTTGGTTCTAGCGGCGATCGCTTGGTGGCGTCAATACTGGCTGTTACGTCAATCGGATTTACCTAAACCAGTTTATGGTCAAATGTTCGGCCAAAATGTTTGGGTCGGTTTTATTTTATTAGCGGCTATGATTGGGGGAAGTTTGTATTAAAACTCCCCCAAAAATGTCCCTAGAGTCAGCAACTAAGCTCTTCCTAATTTAAATTGCTTGTTGAGACGAGGCAAGAGGCATTCATGCAACCCCTCCAACCCTAGTAGGGTTGATTCATGAATCAACCCTACCTTGAATCAACCCTACCTTGAATCAACCCTACCTTGAATCAACCCTACCTTGAATCAACCCTACTAGCAGGGGGGAGTAAGGGAGATTCGGCTAATCTAAGAATAAGCGGTTTAAATACGTCTTAGCTTATCGAAAAAATCGGGTCTAAAACCTCGCCTTAATCTGACTCTAATAATCCCATTACCGTAGCTGATGGGTGTTCACCAGTCATCAAAGCTACCCGTCTTTGAAAATTTTTCTCCACAGCAATGCAGGTATTTAAGGGATCTAAAATACCCTTTCTGATTTCCCTTTCCCAAGAATAATTTCTTTCTCGGTGTTTAAATCTTGATAATTGCTGGGTGAAAACAGTAACCACTTGATAAATGATTTTTAAATCGTAAAGAGAGTCAATTTGAGAAATTTTAACCGCTAAAGCCCGAAATTGACGGGATATTTCTTGAGCTTGCTCTTGACTACAGCCATGGTCATGATGATAATAATTAACTACTTCTGCCATGTACTGAGCGTGTTTAGCGGCATTTTGAATGCTATGTTGAGCATTTTCCACGGGGGCAAGAAATCGATCTAATAATAGCTGTTGAGCGTAGGCATCGCGAAGGGAAGAATTAGAGATTATTTGCAATTCGGTCATTCTTTCTTCATGTTTACGGCGATTTTCGGCATAAATCTCCGTCAGAATAGTATCTAACAGCTTGGGAATCGGATAAAAGACATCAATCATAGGAAAATTTAGCTTAGTTTGTCTAGAGATAAGAAACTCTATTGATAGAATTACCCAAAATTGTAGCAGTTATCTGAATAGTCAGGTACGATAAAATCAAGTTAGTAAATTACCGCCCCTTAACTAATGTCCAACTCGAAATCTAGTAGCGTTTGGGACCACAAACCCCGTTGGTGTCAACCTTGGTCGATTCTGTTGACAGGAATTACCCTGATTGCCGGCTGTTGGTTTTTAACCCAGCGTCTCTGGTTAACCCTACTCCTATCTATTCCTATACTCCTGTGGTGGTTTGTCTTCCTAATTCTTTATCCGCGGACGCTGCAGCAACAGTTAAACACAGAAAGAATCGGGGAAAGCATTGATTAAAACAGGAAAGACAGGACAGGGATTTTTATCCTGTAATTGACTACTTTCATCTCCGCGAAAAGTGTTCCAATGGAAGGGAGCTTTTTTTTCACTCGACATCCATAAAAGTCTTTTTGCTCGCGTCATCGCTACATACAAAAGTCGGTATTCTTCAGCTTTTTTAAGTTGTCCAGCTTCTAACCAAGCGCTTAAAGGTGGGGGAATAATTGGTATGCTGTCGGGGTTTAAATAGCGTTGATGAACCGCTGCTCGAATTTGCGCTCGTGCCACTTCTGCGAGGGTAAAATCTCCCAAAAATTTCGCCCCATTGGGTACCCAAGGTTTGCCAGGAATAATATCTTCGTGAAGAAAGGGAATAAAAACATAATCCCAGTCTAAACCCTTGGCTTTGTGCATAGTAATAATCGTCAGTTGTCCGGGACGAGTATAACAATCGTCGTTATCTTCTTCCACTCCTTTAAAGCTCTCAGAGGCGATAATTTCATTAAGAGTATTAATTGTGTTTTTCAGAGAACTATTACCAGCAGTTTCCTGATAAATACGGGCGGTTAATTTTTGCAAAGTGGCTAATTCTGACCCCGAATATTGGAGAGTCATAGCGAAAAAAGACAGGAGTTGATAATGGGGTAATTCTAATCTAGCTTTTAGTAAACTGCAGCAATAACGACGGGCGATTTTTTCGTTAGATTTCAGTTCAGGATCGAGGGGAGTGGGATAAAGAAATTGTTCGGGATAGGTAACTAAAGGATTTAAGTCTTGGGCAGTAATTAAACCCCTCAATTGTAACACTTCTAAGGCCGCTTTGAGATAATCAGGAGAGTGGGGACGTTCGACAAAAGCCAATAGTTTCAGCATTTCGGCGGGAATTTGGGAAAAGCGATCGATCTCGTTAGCTTCAAAAATTCTGATTTGATAACTTTTATAAAAATGGGCGAATTTTTGAGCAAAAAAGTGTCCCTGTCGATTTTGTCTAACGAGGATAGCGGCATTATGTTGAGGGTTTTCTTGGAGTAATTTAACTAGACGTTTTTCAATTAATTCTACTGTTTGATAAATGTCATCGGGTTGATAAATTTCTAATCCTTTTCCCTCCTTAACTGGATTAGGTTGGGGATCTTCAGCACCGACGGGAAGAATCGCTTGAACCCGAAAAGGAGCCTCGGTAACTTTATGATTATCTTTCCCCTGTTTCCAATCTCGATCGACCCATTGTAAAACTAAATTAGCAGCTTCAATAATTTTAGTATTGCTGCGACCTGCTTGGTTCATAGTCGATAAATTGCCTTCGCTTTGACAACTTTCACAAAACCAATTAAAGTAAACAGGATCGGCGGGGGTAAAGGTGGAATTAATGGCTTGATTGGGATCGCCGACGCGAATTAAATTAGGTATTTCCCCGTCATTATTTTTTGCTAAAATAGTAATTAGTTTTTCTTGGAGAGGACTAGAATCCTGTGCCTCATCTTCAAAGACTCCAAAGACAGATTTTTGCTCTTGTCGGCGAATTGTTTCTTCCTCTAATACTCGCAAGGCTCCTAAAATCATGTCATCATAATCTATATAGTTTTTCTGACGCATCAGGATTTCATACTGTTGGTACAAACCACTAGCAATAGCGAGAATTTGATAATTATCGTCGCTATAGTGGCTTAATTCCCAGACTTGCTGCGGTGATAATCCCGAACTTTTTAGCTCATGAATGGCCGTATAGGCAAGACTAGGTAAAATTTCGGTTCTCAGCACCGATTGACGGCGTAATCTTTCGGTTTCTTCCCCATCAAATTCCACTCCTTCTAATAACTTTTGATAACGAATTGGATCGGCAATTAGCCATTTTTCCACCGAGTTTCTAATAATTCTGTGGCTAGGAGTCGGAATAACTAAGGTAGAAGATTCGAGGTCTAATCCCGATAATTCCGGGTAACGACGGGCCAATTGTAGAGCCAGTCCGTGCAGAGTTTGAACGCTGAACCCTTGGGCTGAAAGTTGTAAATCTTGCAAGCGTTGTTTAATTTTAGCTTTAATACTAGCGGCAGCCGAGCGGATGTAGGTGACAATAATTAACTGTTTTTTAGCGTGCAGTTGCTCACGAGCAATAACCATGGCGGCAGCTACGGCCAAACTGTGGGATTTTCCTGCCCCCGGCACCGCAGAAATGGCCATTTTTCCCCCTTGCCAATCGGCTAATTCCTGTTGTCCAGCTCGCAGTTGTTGCCGGAGATTTACCAGTAAATTTTCTCGATTAATTACTTTAGTTTCGCTCATTATGCCCCGCCAATTTTATTTTTAGTTTAATTGTATTACTATTTTAGTTTATCTTTAAACTAATTGCTGTAAAAGTTAGCTACAGATAACTAGAATGGGGAGATAGGTTTTTTCAGTGAACAGTAAACAGTAAGCAGTGAAAAGAAAGTAGCAAAGTTTTCACCTAACACTGTCCACTTAAAACTGTAATCTGATAACTGATCACTGATAACTGATAACTGATCACTGATAACTGATAACTGATCACTGATAACTGATATGTAGCCAATTTTGTTGTACTTCTACCCGAATTTTGCCGCTTAAGGAGGAAGTGGCATCGCGATTAACACCAGTAATGAGATTAACCACTGACTCAACTTCGGCAAAATTAGGTGATGAGGGTAAATATTGAGCCAAAAATAAACGAATCACCCGTCTTTGTATCGCTAGAGGTAAAATTTGTAAAGGGGAGCGATCGAGTCTTTGTTGATCTAGATCGATAACCTGACGAAAAATATCCCGGGCAATACTATCTAAATAATCGCTTTCTGCTTCCAAAATTTCGGCAGTTTGGGCGAGATGTTTTTCAATTTGGGGATTTAAATTAGTTTGCAGGTAGGGTAATAATTCCCGACGGATGCGATTGCGAGCATAGCGTAAATTCTCATTAGCTCGATCGTACCAGATCGGTAATTCTCGACTTTGACAAAAAGCGAAAGTTTCCCCGCGAGTGACATTTAAGAGGGGACGGACTAAAAAAATATCTGGGGTTAAACTTGTCAACCAAGTTAGGGCAGAAAGTCCATCACTACCCGCCCCGCGCATGAGATTATAAAGAAAAGTTTCCGCTCGATCGCTCCTCGTGTGTGCCGTGAGAAGATAATTAAAACCCTGTTCTTGGGCGATTGTTTGTAAAGCTTGATAACGCCATTGTCGGGCCTTGGCTTCCGTTTCCGCCATGGGGGGTGCGGTGGCAATATAAACGGGTAATTGCCAAATTTCGGCGATTTTACGCACATGATCCACTAATCCTCGGTCCTGGGACCAACGGTGATCACAATGAGCGATCGCTAGTTGCCAACCCCAACGAGAGCGCAAATCCAGCAATAATTGACCTAAACAAAGGGAATCCTGGCCTGCCGACAATGCCACTAACAGAGACGCATTTTTAGGTAGTAATTGTCCCTTTTTCACCGTGGTTTCCAGACGAGTATGGA
The DNA here is from genome assembly GCF_027531715.1 of Microcystis sp. LE19-8.1F. Taxonomy (NCBI): domain Bacteria; kingdom Bacillati; phylum Cyanobacteriota; class Cyanophyceae; order Chroococcales; family Microcystaceae; genus Microcystis; species Microcystis sp. LE19-8.1F. The sequence goes on from NZ_JAPZSO010000140.1 coordinate 13,566, forward strand.
GAGGTGTCCAAAAATTAGCCAAAATTTTTAGATTTATTTACTTGACAAGGGTGTGGGAAGTATTTTCAGTGATCACTGATCACTGATCAGTAAACAGTAAAAAGACAGTAGGAAACTGCTATTTAATACTGCTCACTTAATACATAATGCTCACTTAAAACTCAAATCTGATAACTGGTAACTGATAACTGATAACTGATAACTGATAACTGATAACTGATTTAACCTTGCCAATTAACCCAATCTTGGGGTTTTAGGAAGACATCATAGAGTTTTGCTTCTGGGGTATTGGCTGCAGGTTGATAACAGTATTCCCAACGGACTAAAGGAGGTAAAGACATCAAAATTGACTCGGTACGACCATTAGTTTGCAAACCAAAAATTGTGCCACGATCATAAACTAAATTAAATTCTACATAACGACCGCGACGATAGAGTTGAAACTGACGTTCTCTGTCACCGTATTCCGTCGAGCGCCGTTTCTGGACAATGGGAACATAAGCGGGTAGAAAAGCCCGGCCACAGTCATTAATGAAACTAAAAATTTCTTCCCAGTTGCGCGGTTGTTGGGGAGATAATTTTTCTGAATAGATAGCGGCATCACTTTCGGCAAAGGGACCCCGATAGAGAGGGTCTAAACCGTCTTGGTAATCAAAGAAAATCCCGCCGATGCCTCTGGCTTCCTGACGATGATTGAGATAAAAATATTCATCACACCAGCGTTTAAAAACGGGATAATATTCGGGATGATGTTGGTCGCAAACCTGTTTAAAAGTGCGGTGAAAATGACTAGCATCTTCTTCAAAGCCATAGTAGGGAGTTAAATCAGCGCCGCCGCCAAACCACCAAACTGGACCGGCTTCAAAATAGCGATAATTGAGGTGAACCGTGGGAATATAAGGATTGCGAGGATGCAAAACCATCGAGGTTCCCGTGGCGTAAAATTGATGACCGGCAGCCTCGGGCCGTTGTTTGGCAATGCTAGGAGGTAATTCTTTCCCCCAAACTTCCGAAAAATTCACCCCTGCCTGTTCAAAAATTGCCCCTTCCCGCAAAACTCGCGAACGTCCGCCGCCACCTTCAGGCCGTTGCCAACTATCTTCGATAAATTTTGCTTGTCCATCCACTTCTTCTAATCCCTGACAAATTTCATCCTGTAGGGATTTCATAAATTCACTGACGCGGCTACGGCTGTCACTGGCGGGCAAATTGGCAAGGGTGGGGGTTGTGGTGAATGCAGTCATACTTAAGGATCAAAGTTGATAACTCAGTGATTATATTACTACTGGGTGATGAAACGGCCGCTCTTCGATACTTAACTTAACATTTAGACGGATTGGGGGTTTTTCAGTGATCAGTGTTATCTAAACTATGGTCTGAATTAACACAAAAGGTTGCACGATTAGTGTATTAAAAAGGTTATCGGGATGGGAATTCCAATCGCTTAATTGCTCTTGTGTCGGTTTTTCTAGTAGTTTTTCCCCGATCCAATTCTGCACTTGAGCAACCTGATCACTGGCGATCGCTTCTGCCACTTCGATTAAATTGAGGGAATCGGAAACCAGAATCAGCGCATCCCTTTGAGCATGGGGGATCAAGTCACTCCATTCCACTTCGGCTAATTCCTCTAATAACTGCTCGTGAATATTACCCATACTGTCAATCCTTGCGAAAAAGCTCGCTTAATAACGAATTATCCCCTCCTTCTAGCATACAGGCAAAGGGACGACCGATTTCCCCATCTATAGTAATGTTAAGCTAAAATATAACGAACGTTCGATATTAAATTTATGCCCAAGATAGTAGATGTAGAACAATACCGGAAAGAACTTCTCTTAAAAAGTGCCGAACTCTTCGCCGAGAAAGGCTATGCTAACATGACGACGAGAGAATTAGCGCAAGGATTAGGAGTGTCCACGGGAACGCTATACCACTACTTTCCCAGTAAAGCGGCACTTTTCGAGCAATTAGTCGAGGAGATGTGCTGGCAGGATGTTTTATTAGCTAAAGCCGAGATCGATCAAGGAAAAACCCTGACAGAAAAGCTAAAAATTCTCGGACAATTTATGACTAATCGCGAGGATTCCTGCATCAAACAATTATTCTTATCGATTGATTATTCTCAACATCAAGGACGAGAAGAACTGCGTCGTAGTCATTTTTTTGAGCGCGTTGATCGCCGCTATCATCAGGCAGTAATCGATATTTTAGGTATTACCGATCCGAGTGTAGCTTGGTTAGTTGTCAGCGTTATTAATGGACTGATATTAGAGCGCCTGTGGTGCAATGAACAGATTGCGATCGATGAACAAATGGAATTATTAGGTAAAATTCTTACTACTTATTTGCAGAAAAACTGTTAACCCCCAACAATCACTTATTAACTAAAAAATTATGAAAGGTAAAACTTTTGTGAAACCAAATCAAAAGTTAATGATCGGGTTAATAGTATTAGGCACAGGATTATTAGGAATAACCACCTTTTATAGTCTTTCCCAATTCGCCAGCAAACCCGAAACCAAAACCCCTGTAATTGCGTCGCCCGTACCGCAAAAAATCACCGCTTTAGGCAGAATTGAACCGAGGACAGAAATTATCAGCATATCTGCCCCGATGTTGCTTGATTCCGATCGAGTCATGCAATTATTAGTCGATGAAGGAGATAGCGTCAAAACGGGACAAATAATCGCCATTCTCGAAAGTCAGGAAAGATTAGAGGATAACCTGCGACAGGCACAAGAACAGGTGAAAGTAGCCGCAGCCAAACTAGAACAGGTGAAAGCTGGGGCAAAAGTCGGTGAAATCGATGCTAATGCCGCTAACGTGCGAAAAATCGAGGCACAATGGGTAGGGGATCAAGCAAACCAACGGACAACTATCCAAAGATTAACAGCGCAATTAGAAGGGGATATAGCCGCCCAAAAAGCGACAATTGGCAAATTAGAAGCAGAATATCGCAATGCCAAAGCTGAATTTGATCGCTACGAAAAACTCTATCAAGAAGGGGCAATTTCCGCCTCTAGTTTTGATAGTAAAAGACTAAATTTAGAAACCAGTAATCAACAACTCACAGAGGCAAAAGTTACCCTAGAGAGAATTGAAAGCACCGGTAAACAACAGATACAAGAAGCCAAGACTACCCTAGCCCGGATTGAATCCACCGGTCAACAGCAGCTCAAAGAGGCCAGATCCACTTTAAATCAAGTCTCGGAAGTGCGGGGAGTCGATGTGCGGGCAGCCCAAGCGGAGGTAAATGCTGCCCTAGTTGCCGTTAAAAAAGCCCAAACCGAGTTAAATCAGGCTTATATTCGATCGCCAATTACTGGCAAAGTGATTAAAGTCAATACCCGTATCGGGGAACAAATCAGCGATCAAGGAATTGTTGACCTCGCTGAAACCGATCGCATGGAGGTAATTGCCGAAATCTATCAAAGCGATATCGGGAAAATTCGCAAGGGACAAACTGCCACGATTACCGGATCAGCGTTTAAGGGCGAAGTTAGGGGAAAAGTGCGCTTAATTGCCTTAAAAGTTGACCAACAAAATATCTTCAGCAATCAACCGGGAGAAAACTTCGATCGCAAAGTTATCTCTGTCCGCATTGCCTTAGATCGCGAAAACAGTGAAAAAGTGGCAGGTTTAACCAATTCCCAAGTAACTGTAACTATCAATGAGTAGGTTTTCCATGAAACTAACCCATCTATTCAAAAAAACGCCCCTATCTTGGTTACAGGTGACACGAGAGAAAACCCGTTTGATTGTGGCTATTGCCGGGATTGCTTTTGCTGACTTCCTAATTTTCACACAGTTGGGGTTTCGGGATGCCTTATTTGATGCTTCCGTTAAACCCCATTATGTCCTCAATGCGGATTTAGTCCTGATTAATCCCCAATTCAATACCCTCTTTGCTGTGAAAAGTTTCTCGCGCGATCGCTTGTATCAAGCTAAAAGAGTCGAGGGTATTCAATCTATAGCCTCAGTTTATATTGCTTCGGCCCAGTGGCGCAATCCCGAAACTGCCCTAGAAAGAACTACTTTAGTCTTTGGTTTTGATCCCAGTCAACGGGTTTTTACCCTCCCGGAAGTTAATCAAAAATCCAGTGATCTGAAGATGTTAAATCGCGTCTTGTACGATCAAGCAGGAAGACCAGAATTCGGTCCAATTGCCGATTTACTCCAGAAAAACCCCGATTTGACAGTTCAGTTAAATAAAAAAGAGGTACAGGTAGCGGGAATTTTTACCCTTGGTGCCTCCTTTGCTGCCGATGGTAACGTCATTAGCAGTGATTCTACCTTTTTAAGGCTCTTTCCCGAACGCCAACCCCACGAAATCGATCTAGGACTGGTGAAACTGCAACCAGGGGCAAACATCGAGGCAGTAAAAGCCAATTTACAGGCACTTTTCCCGAAAAATGAAGTAATTGTCCTTACTTTAAAAGAATTTGCCGAAAGGGAAAAAACCTATTGGGCAAATGGTACAGCCATTGGTTTTATCTTTGGTTTAGGTACAGTAGTGGGTTTTATCGTCGGTATCGTCATTGTCTATCAGATTCTCTATTCCGATGTCACCGATCACTTACCCGAATACGCTACCCTAAAAGCTATGGGTTACGGTGATTGGTATTTAGTCGGGGTTTTGATGCAAGAGGCCTTATTACTAGCGGTTTTGGGGTATATACCGGGGTTTATCGTCTCTCTCGGTGTTTATCATCTCGCTTCCTCCGCTACACTGTTACCGATAGTGATGACTACCCCTAGGGCGATCGAAGTTTTAATCCTGACAATTATTATGTGTATTGCCTCTGGAATTGTCGCCATGGGCAAATTAAGGACAGCAGATCCAGCCGATATTTTTTAAGCTATCAAGGGTGAAATAATGCGGATTTTTCAAAAAGAGCGAGAATTAGTCGATTTTAGCCCTAATGAACCCGTAATTGCTATTAAAGGCTTAAATTACTATTTTGGCACGGGGGAATTAAGAAAACAGGTTTTATACGATATCGATCTGGAAATTAAAGCGGGGGAAGTAGTAATTATGACCGGTCCTTCGGGGTCCGGGAAAACTACTTTATTGAGTTTAATGGGAGGTTTGCGATCGGCACAAGCGGGCAGTTTAAAAATTCTCGGCCAAGAAATGTTAGGAATTGGTAAGGGCAAAATGCTGAAAATTCGCCGACAAATTGGCTATATTTTTCAAGCACATAATTTACTAAAATTCCTCACAGCGAAACAAAACGTTAGGATGTCTTTGGAACTGCACGAGGAGTTTTTAGAACAAGATCTCGATCAAAAAGCGGCGGCAATTCTAGAGTCAGTCGGTTTAGGCAACCGCGTTGATTATTATCCCCATGATCTATCGGGGGGACAAAAACAACGGGTTGCGATCGCTCGCGCCCTCGTCAGTCATCCCAAATTAGTCCTCGCCGATGAACCGACCGCGGCCTTAGATAAACAATCCGGGCGCGATGTGGTGGAAATCATGCAGAAATTGGCAAAAGAACAAGGTTGCACGATTTTACTTGTCACCCACGATAACCGGATTCTCGACATCGCCGATCGCATTGTCAATATGGAGGATGGTCGTTTAGGGGATTAACTGCCCAAAAATTACTTGCCAAAAATCGGCCTTTCATGTTAGACTACAATAATGTCATCTTGGAGAGGTGGCAGAGTGGTCGAATGCGGCAGATTGCTAATCTGTTGTACGAATCGTAAGACCGTACCGAGGGTTCGAATCCCTCCCTCTCCGTCTTCTTTCGGTGTGTTCGATGACTGCTCGCCAGGATTATTTCTGCTCCGTATATGGTCCGGTTGCCTCTTGGCGTTTTGGCAGTTCCCTGGGCATTGATCCGATTGGTTTAGTTTCTACCTGTTCCTTTAACTGTGCCTACTGTCAGTTAGGAGAAATTGAGCAAAAAACCGAGCAGCGAAGAATTTTTATCACCAGCGAACAAATTAGCAGGGATTTAAGCGCTTTTGCTCCTTGGGACGTGGATATAGTCACTCTCAGTGGTAGCGGGGAACCCACCCTCGCCCTCAATTTAGGGGAAATACTGGCCACCGTCAAGGAAATAACCAGGCGGCCGGTGGCGGTCTTAACCAATAGTACCCTCTTGGGAGATGCCCAAGTGCGTCAAGACTTGAGCAAAGCTGATATCGTCGCCGCTAAAATCGATGCTGTTTCCGAGGCCCAATGGCGACGGGTTAACCGTCCAGTCCCCGGCCTAGATTGGCAGATTCTTTGGTCGGGATTAAGACAATTTCGCCAAGAATGGTCGGGAAAACTAGCAATTCAAACCATGGTGCTGGCCTCTTGGTCGCCCCAAGAGCAAGACCAGTATATCGATTTGATGCAACAGCTACAACCGGATGAAATTCAACTTAACACCCCGACCCGTCCCCGGGCCAGACAAAGACAATTAGAAACCCGCGGTAATAATCCCCTCACCGCTGCCGACGGAATGCAAATTCTCAAACCCGTAAACGCTGAAATATTGGCAATTTGGGCGCAAAAAATGGCCACGGCCACGGGAATTACCGTACGCTGTGTGCCACTTACCGCCACAGGTCTCTAAGGCTTCGGCCGGGGTTTTTCTTCTTTCGGCTTCACATTAAAATAAGCCTCCATTACCTGACGTACCATAGGTGCGGCCACTTTACCACCACCACCGCCGGAATGTTCCGCAAAGGCGACCACGACAATTTCGGGCTTATCAAAAGGTTTACCCTGAGCTACGTCGAAGGGGGCGAAAGCTCCAAACCAAGCGTGGGACTTACCCGGAGGTGCTTCTGCCGTGCCGCTTTTGCCCGCTACAGGCGGTAAAGCGGGGTCTGATAGGGCCCGCCCCGTTCCTTCCGCTACCACGGCTCTCAGGGACTTTCTCAGGGTGTCTAGGGTGCTAGGTTTCATGTTCAAAGACTTGCGCCATTCCTTAACATCCCGGGCATCCTGTAAAAGGTGCGGTTTCACCAAAAAACCACCGTTAGCGGGGACAGCAAACATCACAGCTACCTGTAGGGGAGTTGCGAGGGTAAATCCTTGACCGATCGACATATTAATCGTATCCCCTACGGACCAATCCCAGTTTTTAAAATTACGCAGTTTCCAACCGCGATCGGCAATTAACCCCGGGGTTTCTTCCGCTAATTCTATCCCGGTTTTCTGACCGAAACCGTAGCGCCGAGCCATGGCAATTAAAGCCGGTCCCCCCACTCCGCGACCTATTTGACCGTGAAAAGTGTTACTACTCATGGCCATGGCCCGGACAAAACCCATCGGACCAAAACCAGCGCGATTCCATTCCCCAAAAGCTGTCCCCCCCACATAAAGGGCGGCAAAGGTATTTAAGACCGTATTAGGGGGAAATTTACCCGATTCCATGCCAGCAGTGGCAGTGACGACTTTAAAGGTGGAAGCGGGGGGGAATCCTTGGAGAGCGCGGTTAACAAACGGGTTGCCCTCCGCTTGTAGTTTTTTCCAAGTGGCGGTGGTAATTGGGGCCGAGAAAACATTGGGATCAAAACTAGGATAACTGACCATGGCCCGCACGGAACCATCCCGGGGATCGATCGCCACGATCGCACCCTTGCGTTTTCCTAAAGCGGCCTCGGCGGCTTTTTGGAGTTTTAAATCTAGTGTCAGGGTGACATCTTGCCCCGGTTTAGCAATTTTTTGGCCGAGAATTTGGATTACTTGTCCCGATCCGTTGACCTCTAACTGCATTCCCCCCCATTCTCCCCGCAATTTTGACTCGTAGGCGGCTTCTACACCCATTTTACCGACGACATCTCCCAATCGGTAGCCCTGTCGTCTTTTGGCTTGATATTCCTCCGGGGTTAGTTCCCCAGTATAACCGAGAATATGCGCCCCAATTTTACCATTGGGATAGTAGCGCACTGATTCCACGTCCACTTCAATGCCGGTTAATTCGTCTTTGTATTCCTCTAGGGCGATAATTTGGCCTGGAGTTAAACCCCTAGCGATGCGGATCAGGGTGGAGGGGTTTTCGTCCGCTTCGTTAATGCGTTTTTCTAGGTCGCTTCTGGGAATTGCTAAAATACTGGCTAAACGGTCAAGATTGAGTTTTTGGGCAGGATTACGCTGGGATTTGGGCCAAATATAGGCCGCATGGGTTAAACGGGCCGTAGCCAAAACTTTGCCATTGCGATCAAATAAGTTGCCCCGGACTGGGGGTTTGGGAAGAATGCGAATCCGGTTATTTTCTGCCCTTTCTCGGTTAATTTGTCCTTGCTGCAGTTGTAAATAGGCCAATCGTGAGCCGACTCCTCCTAGCAGGACAAGGCTAATTAAGCCCATAATTAGCCATGACTGACGCTGACGACCGACTAGACGCTCCTTGTCTTTGATTTTATTCTGTAATTTATTCGGCGATGGCCGCGTCGGCGAGGTGAGCGGTTTTTTCGGTTTCAGTTTGACTTTGGTTTTTGATAGGAGTCCGCTATTACGCATTTGCTTAAAGTTATAAAATTTAAAAGTTATTAGGGCAGTTATCAGTTATCAGTTATCAGTTATCAATTATGAGATTTGAGTTTTAAGTAATAAGTATTAAGTGAGTAGTTTTAAATAGCACTTTCCTGATGTCTTTTCACTGGTTACTGTTTACTGATCACTGCTTACTGGTTACTGGTTACTGGTTACTGGTTACTGATCACTGCTTACTGCTTACTGGTTACTGATCACTGTTCACTGAAAAGGACGCAATACTAGGTGATTTAGCTCCTCTCTTTACTAAAGTTAAGGTAATCTGCAATATATATTAACAAAATAGGAGTAAATGCCCAGACAAATTTTAACTTTTGTTAACTGACCTTGATTTTTCAAAAATACTCAGTAAGAATCTCTCACAGAGCTTTGATAGGAATTGCTAATAAGTAGGGAGGCACAATTATTTGTAGGATGGGTTAGCGGTAGCGTAACATGATCGGGCGTTGGGTTTCATGCTTCAACCGAACCTACGTTCATCTTATATTTAATTCCACCCACCCACTTAGTTCCGATTAAAATGGCCTCTTGGGCGAATAATCCAGCAGTTTCGGCAAATTCGCCCGCGTTTAGCCTTTGAAAATAGCGGTAGATAATTGGTTCCGTGATACCAGCGATCGAGATTTCGGGACAGGAAACTGGCGCAGACATATAGTTAGGAGTCTTTTGTCAAGTATTTCTTAACCTAATGTAACATTATCCCTGCTCAAAATGTAATCACACTGCGGATAGAATCTCCTTGGCGCATCAGGTCAAAAGCCTCGTTAATTCTTGCCAGAGGTAGAACGTGGGTGATTAAATCATCGATGTTAATCTTGCCGTCCATGTACCAATCGACTATTTTTGGTACATCTGTACGACCTCTCGCTCCACCAAAAGCCGTACCTTTCCAGACCCGTCCGGTGACTAATTGAAAAGGACGGGTACTAATTTCTTGGCCGGCCCCAGCTACACCGATAATAGTGGCAACACCCCAACCTTTATGGCAACATTCCAAAGCTTGACGCATAATCTGGACATTGCCGATACACTCAAAACTATAATCGGCCCCACCCTTAGTTAAATCCACCAGATAGGCCACTAAATCCCCCTCAATTTCTTGGGGATTAACAAAATGAGTCATCCCGAATTTGGTCGCTAAAGCTTGTTTCTGGGGATTGATATCGACCCCGACAATCATATCGGCCCCCACCAAACGGGCCCCTTGAATAACATTTAAACCGATACCTCCCAGACCAAAAACCACCACTTTTGCCCCCGGTTCCACTTTAGCGGTATTAATCACCGCACCGATACCTGTAGTGACTCCGCAGCCGATATAACAGACTTTTTCAAAGGGAGCATCGGGGCGAATCTTGGCCAGGGAAATCTCCGGCAGCACGGTATAGTTAGCAAAAGTCGAGGTTCCCATGTAGTGATAAAGAGGCCGACCATCGAGGGAAAAACGACTGGTTCCATCCGGCATTACTCCCCGACCTTGGGTAAGACGAATCGCTTGACAGAGATTGGTTTTAAAGCTGAGACAGTATTCGCACTGACGACATTCGGGAATGTATAGGGGAATCACAGGATCGCCCACTTTCAGGCTAGTGACACCTGCTCCCACTTCTACCACGATTCCTGCCCCTTCATGACCTAAAATTGAGGGAAATAAGCCTTCAGGATCGGCCCCGGAGAGAGTATAGGCATCGGTGTGACAAACTCCCGTGGCTTTGATTTCTACTAACACTTCCCCCGCTTGCGGTGCTGCTAATTGTACCGTTTCAATAGTTAGGGGTTTTCCCGCTTCTAGGGCAACTGCCGCTCGAACATCCATAGGCTAAAAGCAATAGGTTTTTTCCAGTATAATACGGCTAAACTCGGATATTATAGCTAATAAATCAAAATTATCAGGATTTTTCCGCTTTTCTTCCCTATTTCACCCTGATTTGTCCTGACAAGCTCAAAAATACGAGAGTTTTTGGGCGTTGCTGAATCAGGGTATGAATGTCAACCGTGCATCCTATCCAAAAGTTAGTTTGGGTCTAGGTTTTAAAAACCCCACACAAGAAGATTCATGTCTTAAATCGGCTTTTTAGCTATCAGCTGTCGCACTTCCTAAGTAGTCGTGCAAAATTAATTTCTTAGTCAAGACAGGAGACAGGAGGCAAAAGGCACTCATGCAAAAGGCACTCATGCAAAAGGCACTCATGCAAAAGGCAGCTTTGTTCTCCCCACACCCCACACCCCACACCCCACACCCCACACCCCACACCCCACTGATAACTGATAACTGATAACTGATAACTGATAACTTATTTCCAACCGGCGCGATTCATTACCTGTACTGCTGTGGCTAAATTAGGACCGTAATTAGCCACACTAACGGTATCTTCTTTACCGCGTCCGAGTTTTGCTAGGAAAGGGTCTAAAGCAACCCCTGGAACGACGGGATATTCTCGATTACCCTTAGCAAAAAAGTTCTGTGCTTCATTGCTAGAAAGATATTCTAAAAATTTAATGGCCGATTCTCGATTCGGGGCGGTTTTAATTAAACCACCACCGCTAATATTAACGTGAGCGCCGCGCCCTCTTTGGTAGGGGAAAATTACGCCTACTTGGTCATAAATTGCCCGTTTAGCGGGGTCTTTTTCTTCGGCATACCCCGCTAAGTAATAGGTGTTAGCTAGGGCTAAATCGGCAATTCCTGCGGCGACAGCTTCGATTTGTGCCTTATCATTTCCCTGGGGTGAACGGGCAAAATTAGCCACTAATCCTCGACACCATTTTTCTGCGGCCGCTTCCCCTTGGATGTCGATTAACCAAGCGGTAAAAGATTGACTATAGATGTTACTGGATGACCGGGTGACGACTTTTCCTTTCCATTTGGGATTGGTTAAATCTGCATAGGAATCGATTTCTCTGGGGTTAACTCTGTCTTTGTTATACATGATTACCCGCAAGCGTTTACTAAACCCGAACCAGTGACCTTTGGGGTGACGCAAATTAGCGGGAATTCTTTGGGTGAGAATGCGGGAATTGACTGGGGCAAAAATTCCCTGTTGGTCGGCGCGCCATAGTCTCCCCGCATCTACCGTCAGGAGTATATCGGCAGGACTATTGCTGCCTTCGCTTTTAATCCGTTCGATTAATGGGTCCGCTTCCCCTTCCACGAGGTTAATTTTTATTCCCGTTTGTCGGGTGAAGTTGTCATACAATCGTCGGTCGGTGTTGTAGTGACGGGAGGAATAGAGGTTTAATTGTTTAGTTTGGGCGGAAACTTCGTTTATTTTCCCTAATTGACCCACTGCTATCGCTAAGGTGGCTGTTCCCGCACCTAGAAAGACTCTACGAGTTATTTTATCGTTCATTGCTCGATTCTTGGCAAAGTTGTCTTTTCCTATTGTACAGCTATTGAGAATAATTCTTATCTGTGTGAGAAATTATTTGCCTTACTAGAGCAGTAAATTCAAGACAATCCCAGCAAAATGAGGATTTTTTGCCTTAATAGGGCTAATAAATCCTCGAATCTATCGCTATTAAAATTCAATAAGTCCGAGATGTTACCCGAAGCTCGATCGAGGGTATTGTGGAATGAGAGCAGCGGGAGTCAAGATAATGATCAACAGTGATCACCAACAAGCGATCGAGCTAATGTTAGCATCGGGAGACTATAATCAATTATTGTTATTCTGTCAACAAGCGCTGGCGGTTCATCCGGAAGTGACTGATTATTATCCCTATCTGGGATTAGCTTATCTGCTGCTAGGGCAGCAAGCAACAGCGCAAGAAATTTGGTTATTTTGGCTGTTAGAATCAGAGTCCAGTCAGGATTTAATTGTGCTGCTCAAAAAAGAGATAATTAGAAATCTCGATTGCTGGCAGTTTGGCCAAGCTAAATTAATCTATCTCCAGGGGCTAGAATTAGAAGAAATAGAAGGCGATGAAGAGATAGAAAATTATGCCCTGACTGCGATAAACTCCTGTCTTCAAGAGGTGCAAGAGGCAATTAATCGGCGAGAATATACTTTAGCTGAGGACTTTTACTTAAGAATTTTATCTTGGCGTGAACAATTAGCTTACATCTGGCACGATTTAGGATATTTATACTATATAATTAACCGACTAACAGAATCTTTTAACTGTTTAGCACGAGCCATAGAATTAGAGGAAAATCAAGCCTTATATCATTATACTATGGCCATGGTGCTAGAAAAGCAATCCCGTTTAGATCTAGCTTTATCAGCTTATCAAAAAGCGATTGATCTCAATGCTAATTTTGTCGATGCTTATAATAAACTGGGCAATTTATTTTATCGATTAGGGCAGCTAGAGTCAGCCGAAAAATTCTATCAGCAGGGAATTAATAACCAGGCTGATTTTTATCCTTTCTATATCAATTTAGGCAATGTCTATTTAGTTAAACAAGCTTGGACAGAAGCAAAAAATGCTTATAAAACTGCCCAACAACTGGCAGGAGATAGACGAGAAATTAGTCAAAATCTCTCCCTTTGGGAAATCCTGCAAGCTGACCAACAAATTGCCGATATTTACTCAGGTGATTATTTTTATCAAAGAAAACTCTATCAATTAGCACTAAACTATTATCAAAAATTATTAGCAATTAAAATAGAGGACAGCAATTTTTATTTACATTGCGCCCATTGCTATCTCATTCTTAAAGAAGAAAAACAAGCTTTAGAAGTGTATAAAAAAGGCATTGCCTATCATCCAAAAAATATTGATTTACATTTGCGCCTAATTTGGTTACTGCAAAATAATTATCCGATCGAGGTGGCAATTCAAGCAACTAAATCGGCTTTAGAGTATCTTCCCGATCACCTATCTCTGAAGTTAGAATTAATGCGGTTAATGCCAATAGTTTACACAACTCAAGCCGATATTATGCAATATCGATCGAACTACGAGAAACGGTTAGATAATATCTTGTCCAATCTTGATTTAAACACTACTAATCAACAACAAGAGGCTTGGAAAAGTATTGGATTAAGAACTAATTTTTATCTTCAATATCAAGCCAAAAATGATTTAGAACTACAAAAAAAATATGGAGAATTAGTTTATAAAATTGCCTCGGCTAACTTTCCTAATTGGGTGAAAAACCTAACTATGCCTACGGGAAAAATCCGCCTTGGCTATATTTCTGCTCACTTGCGTCATCACACGGTAGCGAAACTCTTTCAAGGATGGTTGCAGTGGCGAAATCGAGAACAATTTGAAATTTATTGTTATGGAATAGATATTAATAACACCTTCGATAATTTTACGAGAGAATATCAAGAGCAAAGTGATTATTTTTATCAGTTTGATAATCTAGTCAATATAGAAAGAATTGCTCAACATATTTTAGATAATCAGTTACATATTCTCGTTTATTTAGATATTGGTATGGATGCTCGTACTACCCAACTAGCAGGATTGCGTTTAGCTCCAGTACAATGTGTAACTTGGGGCCATCCAATCACCTCAGGATTACCAACCATTGATTATTTTATCTCCAGTGAATTAATGGAACCCACCGAGGGAGATAATCACTACAGTGAAAAATTAATTCGCTTATCCAATTTAGGTATTGCCTATCCCAAACCTTCCCTTCCTCCCCAGAGAAAAACTCGTTTAGAGATGGGATTAGCCGAGGATAAAATCATCTATTTAAACTGTCAGAGTTTATTTAAATATCTGCCAGAAAATGACGATATTTTTCCTAGAATTGCTCGACAAGTTCCCCACAGCCAATTTATTTTTATCTGTCATCGTAGTGAATTTGTGACCCATTGCTTTCAGTCGAGATTAAGTCAAGCTTTTAATAAGTATGGACTCAATTGGCAAGATTACGGGGTAATGATGCCACAATTAGAACAAAATGATTATTTTCGGCTTAACTTACTAGCAGACATCTATTTAGATAACTTAAGTTGGTCGGGAGGAAATACCACCCTGGAAGCAATTGCCTGTCAGCTTCCAGTTGTTACCTGTCCGGGGGAATTTATGCGCGGAAGACATTCCTATGCTATCTTGAAAAAGTTGGGCATAACCGAGACAATTGCTACGGATAAAAATCACTATATTGAAATTGCTATCCGTTTAGGTTTAGATAATCAATGGCGACAAACAATCAAAGATTATACTAAAGTGAATATCGATACAGTATTTAACGATCAAACCTCTGTAGAAAGTCTAGAAAGATTTTATCAATCTGTAGCAGGAGAGGATAAATAAAACTTTAGAGCTAGATAAATTTAAAAAACTCACATCCGACGACCGACTCCCCCAAACGAAATCATTAAGACAAATGCTATCATTGAAACCCGATTAAATTTTCGATCGCTTTGAGCAAATCTTGATTAGTCCAATTTTGGTACAGATAAGCGGCGATCGCACATCCCCCCGCACCTACTCCCTCTTTGACGAAACCCTGTTCATAAGCTTGCAAAACCGGGTATTTAGAGGCTGAAAAGTTTAATTGTGTGGCTAATAAAGGCACTTTTCCGATCATGCGGGCTAATCCCACCGTATCCCCCGTTTTATCTTCCGCTACCCAGCGAGTTGTGCCGACGACGATATTTTCCCAGTTAACCGGATAGGCATATTTAGCCACTAGAGCTTTAATTAAGGCAAAAACCGCCAACATTTGGGTTCCTCCGGCGAGGAGTACCCCACCCTGCCCACTGGCGGAGATCGCCATGCCAGCGACGAAAATCTGCTGAGGATCGCCTAGGGCGGCGATTACCTCAAAAGGATCAAAAATTTCTTTTCGGGCTAATCCCTGCTCAACTATTGCCTGTTTCTGAGCATGATTGCAATGGGGATGGCTGCTATTAACTTTGCCTTTGGCTTGATAACCCAATCCGGTTAAGATGGCGAGGGCGGTGGTGGTGCCACCGACCACACACTCGCCGATAATTAGATAACTAGACTCGCGGGCTAATTTTTCTCCCCAGGTTAGTCCTTGGGCGAACAGGTGTTTTACTATGGTCAGGTCTAGGGCGCGGCCGGTGGAGAGACAACGGGCCGGTTGTCCCCCCAGTTCGATATAATCGACGGCCGGGGGCAAGGGTAAACCGGCGTTAAAAACGAGGACGGGAATGGCTAATTTTTCCACCACGGCGCGGGTAATATAGGCGGGGGAGGCTCCCACCGTTAGGGGTGGTAGGGGATAACGGGGATGGGGTGAAACTCCTTTAACGATAAATTCGGCATCGGCGATCGCTGTATATTTTCTATCTTCCGGGGTAGCACCGGCGGTGGAGATTCCGGGGATTAATCCCGTCTCGGTAAAGCCTAAAACTAGGGCAAATATCGGAGAAGATTTTTGATGGCGCTCTAACCAATTTTGCCCCTGTTCGATTTCCGTGTAAATTTTAATCATCTGTTGATTTTGTCCTCTTACTTATCACTATTTCCCTCTCTCCATGAGATGATCTTTGATTTCGACATATTTAGAAAATAAGTTATCAATACTAGCCAGTTTTGCCCCGTATGCTAAGGCTGTAGCCATAATAATACGGTCAAAAGGATCTTTGTGAATGGGAGATAAATTAACGGCTCTAATGGCAATTTCTGGGGTAATTGAAAATATATCTATTTTAGCTACTGTTAAAGCTTGTTGAATCCACTCTTGAAGGGGATAACTTAATTCTAATCTTCCCCGTTGGTTAGCAAGGGCTATTTCATAGCAAGAAATGGGGGAAACTCCGAGAGATTCTGCTAACTCAAATTTTTCTAGCCAATGCTCGGGAAATCTGTCAAAATTGCCATTTATTAACCACAACCAAATATGAGTATCAAGCACAATTACTTCAGACATTCCCAATCTTCTTCATCTACAATAGGACTGACTATATCACCTAGTATTTTAGCTTTACCCACCATATTCTCCACTGGAAAACGCCGTTTAAATAAGGATGTTTTTTCTTCTAATAAGTTGTTTTTGCTGGCGGTGAAATTTTTAATTAATTGATAAAGTTCATCCAGTTGTTCTTCAGGTAGATTATCAATTGCTGTTTGAATAAGTTCTTTAACAGTCATAGTTTTACTCTCTATTTTCTGAACTTGAGTTATATTATAACACAACGGTTCCTTCAATAAAGGGACTCATCTTGAGATTTTACCTAAAATACAGCAGACTAAAAACTTTCTCCGCATTTGGTAAGCTAAGACTCATTTAAACCGTTTATTCTTAGATTAGCGGAATCTCCCCCAATGCAAGAATGTCTCGTCTCAAAAAGTAATTTAAACACTTAACAGCTTATGTCTTCCCTGTCTTCTGCAATTATCGATACTTGGCGACGTTTTTACCGAGATCCCCTGGCAGTAATAGGAGCGATCGCATTAATGATAATTATTCTTGCCGTCCTATTCGGTCCGATTTTCTATCGGGTCCCCATCGATACCATTGATTTTAGTCAAGCTACGGCTCCCCCTAGTTTAAAACATCTTTTCGGGACTAATGATCTGGGCCAGGATCAATTGGCGAGGATTTTGGTGGGAGGTCGAATTTCCCTAGCGGTGGGGATTGCTGCTATGATAGTTGCGATTATTCTAGGGACAGCGATCGGGGCTATTTCTGGGTTTTACGGGGGCGCAATCGATGGCTTATTGATGCGATTAACGGATTTATTCTTATCTTTGCCCCAATTACCCCTACTTTTACTGATTGTCTATCTATTTCGCGATAGCATCAAAAAAATCGCCGGACCGGAAACGGGTATTTTTATCCTCGTGGTTTTAGTAATCGGGGGTTTAAATTGGATGTCGGTGGCGCGATTGGTGCGGGGAAATTTCTTAAAATTACGCGAGATGGAGTTTATCTCGGCTGCGATTGCTTTGGGGGCCACTCCTTTCCGTTTAATCTGGGTGCATTTATTGCCTAATGTTTTGGGAATGATCATCGTGGCGGCCACTTTAGCCGTGGGTAATGCGATTATTACCGAGTCAACCCTGAGTTTTTTGGGTTTGGGTTTCCCCCCCGATGTGCCGACTTGGGGACAAATGTTATTTAAAGCTAAAGATTACTTGACAACTGCCCCCCACTTGGTCATTTTTCCCGCTCTAGCTATCGTGATCACGGTGTTAAGTATTAATTTTATCGGTGATGGTTTACGCGATGTCTTTGCTCCTAATGTTTAAGGAAGCGTAGAAGTGGATAATTGCCGAAAATTACCCAGAACCCCTATGATGATCAGTAACGATGGCGAGGAAATAAATACTGTGAGTAGCGTAACTGTCATTAGCGATCAGAAGTTTGACCAAGAGGTTTTTGAGGTCGAAAAACCCGTTTTAGTCTATTTTTGGGCGAGTTGGTGCGGTCCGTGTCGTTTGGTATCCCCCTCGATCGATTGGGTAGCCAACACCTACGGCGAACGGCTAAAAGTAGTTAAACTAGAGGTGGACCCTAACCCCAACTCGGTGGCTAAATGTGATGTTAAAGGTGTTCCTGCTTTACGCATCTTTAAAGATAACGAAATTATTGCCACTCATGAAGGGGCGATCGGCAAACAACAATTACAATCTTTTATCGATACCTATGTCAGCTAATTAGGTATCTGTGGTTATGAATAACTTAACCCTAGCACACCGCTTACAGGCACTCCAATCCAACGTTTTTGCCGATATGGATCGGGCAAAAGCTGCCAGTAGAGAAGCGGGTAATACCATTATCGATCTTTCGCTCGGTTCCTCCGATCTTGGTGCTGCTCCCCATGTTATCGATGCTATAGAGCGATCTCTCCACGATCCTCACACCCACGGCTATTTACTCCATAATGGGACCAGAGACTTCCGAATAACTGCCGCTAACTGGTATAGCGATCGCTTTGGTGTCCCCGTCGATCCGGAAACGGAGGTTTTACCCCTAATTGGTTCTCAGGAAGGCACGGCCCATCTACCTTTGGCCCTTCTCAACCCCGGGGATTTTGCTCTGCTCCTCGATCCGGGTTATCCCTCCCATTTGGGCGGTGTTGCCCTTGCTGGCGGTCAAATGTACGGAATGCCAATTTTGGCAAAAAATGACTTTCTGCCGGTTTTAGAGGACATTCCTGAGGCAGTGCTGGCACAATCGAAGCTGATGGTCTTGAGTTATCCCCATAATCCCACTACAGCGATCGCACCTTTGGCATTTTTCCAAAAAGCGGTTGACTTTTGCCGTCAGCATAATTTAGTTTTAATCCACGATTTTCCCTATCTAGACATCTTTTTTGCGGGAACATCGCCCCCCCCGTCAATTTTACAGGCCGATCGAGATAAAACTAATTCGATCGAGTTTTTTACCTTTTCCAAGTCCTATAATATGGGCGGTTTTCGCATCGGTTTCGCCATTGGCAACCCGCAGTTAATTATGGCTTTGCGACAGATTAAAGCCATGGTTGATTTTAATCAGTATTTGGGCATCCTCAACGGTGCGATCGCTGCTTTAACCGGTAATCAAGATTCAGTCAAGGAAACCGTCGCTATCTTCCAAAAACGTCGGGATGTGTTTATTAATGCCCTAAATCGCATCGGTTGGCCAGTTGCCACTCCGGCCGCCACTATGTACGTTTGGGCGAAAATTCCCCCCAGTTGGGCGGGTAATTCCGTCGATTTTTGTCGGCAATTGGTGGCCCAAACCGGTGTCGCTGTTTCCCCCGGTTCCGGTTTTGGTAAGGGTGGCGAGGGTTATGTGCGTTTTGCCCTAGTTCACGATCCCGATATTATAGAGGCTGCTGTGGAGAAAATTGGGGCTTTTTTGGGATCAAATCGATATTCTAAGCAGTGGTTATGCTGCAATGGATAACTTTCGCCTTGTTGCTTCTGATATTTCGGGTGATATTGGTAATGTGTCCACTCCCAAACTTTCTAGTATTATCGGACTAGGCATACTAGGTAGTGGTTTAGTGGTGCGTCGCCTAGCTAAACGTCGTTAATCGGTGTGGGGTGAGGAGACGGTTAAAATTTTCCTAATTCCCCACCCTTTGCGGTTAAAAGCTTTAATTGTGCTGCTGTCTTTGTAATTCCTCGATAGTTGCGGGAGATAAATCGGTAAATTGGGCGATTTCTGGGACAGGAAAGCCAGCAGATAGCATTTTTAGGGCAATTTGTCGGGCTTTTTCTTCTTTACCTTCTTGCAATCCTTCTTGTCGTCCTTTTTGTAGTCCCTTTTCCTCGCCTTCCTCTCTGCCTTCCTCTAAAATATCTTGATAGATGACGGATTCTCTCATAATGTCACTCCGAAGGATTTTTTTAATCGTCTCTCGATTGTAATTCCTCGATAGTTGCGGGGGATAAATCGGTAAATCGGGCGATTTCTGGGATAGGAAAACCAGCAGATAGCATTTTTAGGGCAATTTGTCGGGCTTTTTCTTCTTTACCTTCTTGCAATCCTTCTTGTCGTCCTTTTTGTAGTCCCTTTTCCTCTCCTTCCTCTCTGCCTTCCTCTAAAATATCTTGATAAATTACGGATTCTCTCATAATGTCACTCCGAAGGATTTTTTTAATCGTCTCTCGATTTAATACTAACCCGGCGAGAATACTGGTGGCGGCAGCGAGATTGCTTTGCACCTGTTTTTGGGAGATAGTTTCTAAAGAACGGGACACCTGACTTAACACCTGTTCGGGGTCATCGGTATTGCTGAGGACGGCAAAGGGTAATAAACCGGGATGATGGAAAAATTGTGGTGTATTTTCTTCCCAAAGACGGATGACTTGGAAGGAATGAAAGGTTTCCCCCAGACGGAAAGTATTTTCTTGTACTAGGGGGGAATCACTGCGTCGCAGATAAATTACCACTTGACGCATTTGTTTTTGGGGATGACGACGATAGACGCGAATGCGATAATCGAGC
>NZ_JAPZSO010000150.1:0-3506 GCF_027531715.1 Microcystis sp. LE19-8.1F
AGTCATCGAATCTAGCGCACCATCTCTCGAAGCAGGGCGGCATAGCGGATGGGGTCGTTTCTCCCATGGGCGTATTTTGACGTGAAAGCCTACTATGACTTGATTATAGCTAAAAAAATTCGGTTCTGTGTTTAAGTCCCATTAAACAACTCTCTCCTGAGATTAGAAAAAAATATCCTGAAATTACTTGGCGTAAAATTGCAGGGTTTCGAGAAAAATAGCAGCGGTTGCCCCTTGGTTCTATAATCAGATCACGGCTAATTTGATTGGCTATCGACCCTATTCATGTCTATCTCCCCACCCCGTTCGGGTTACACTTTACCGGTTTTTGCCTGTGCCAGTGCGATCGCATCTCTCCAGCATCTCCACGGCGAAAATGCGCTAAATTCCGTTACTTTTAATCTTTTAGAACCGCCAGAAACCGTTACAATTGCCAAAGAACCCTGGCCAACCTCTCAAAATTACCCGATGATATTATCGACAAGAAGAAGGCTTTTCCTATCAGCGTAAGGTGGAATTAATCGCTCAAGAAACGGCATTGGATGGTGTATATGTGTTAAGAACTTCTGTTGAGTTAACGTTGATGGATGCAGCGACAACGGTTAAGGCTTATAAAAGTTTATCTCAAGTGGAGGAGGCATTTCGCTGTTATAAGTCAATTGATTTAAAGGTACGTCCTATCTATCATTATCAGGGTGATAGAGTCAAGGCTCATATCTTTTTATGTATGTTAGCTTACTATGTAGAATGGCATTTAAAACAATCTTTAGCTCCTTTACTCTTTGAGGATGAAGAAATTGATGATAGCTCTCTTAATGTCATTAAAGCGAATCCCAGTGAATCGGGGCAATCTAAAGAGAGAAAAAAAGCAATTAAGAAAACTTTACCGTGTCTAGTTTTCGGACTTTATTGGAGGACTTGGGGACAATTTGCTTGAATACAGTAGAATGTACGATTAGAGAGGGAAGTTATCGTTTTTCTAAGATAACTCGACCGACTTCTCTGCAACAATCATGCGTTAGATTTATTGGGGGTTTCCTTAATTTGTACCCAGTAACGGGGCAGCAGAAATTCTCTTAATCCCTCCTACAGCAGATGTTATGGCCTTTTGTCAACGGGGAAGTCCAGGTATAGAAACACGATTGACAAAATTAGCAAGGTCAATTACAATATCAAAGGTTACATATTTTAGCTGGCAGTAAAAGTTATTTTATGAGTTATGTTATCCCTAAAACTATCTGGATGTTCTGGGCGCAGGGTTATGAAAATGCCCCTAATATCATTAAAAAATGTCGAGAATCTTGGGGAAAATACAATCCTGACTGGACAATTAATGTTTTGGATATGGAAAACTTGACAAATTTTTTACCAGATTTCTGGATAAATTTTTCTAAAAATATTGACTTTCTAAAATCAAATTTAGCTGCTTTAGCTGACCTTCTCAGAGTTAATTTACTCCGTCAACATGGAGGAGTTTGGGTAGATGCAACTTGCTTTTGTTGTCTTTCCCTAGATGATTGGTTAACCGAATATACAAAACAGGGTTTTTTTGCTTTAAATCATATCAATAAAAATAAATTAATGGACAATTGGTTCATGGCTGCTGACAAAGAATCTTATCTGATTCAACAATGGTGTGCTTATATGAATTCTGACTTTATTACTAATCGATATAAGGCTTATTGGCATAATTTTTACAGATATGAAAATAATCTGATTCAGTCAAAAAACTTTAAATTTTTCAGAACAATTCTCCTAAAGATAGGCAACAAACTGAGAGAGGGACTATTAAAATACTCTCTGCGTGATCCCAAATCGACCCTAACTCTTGTGAATCCTTTCATCCAAAAATTTCAGTATCTTTACTATTTTCATTACTCTTTCCATTTTACTAAACTTGTTTTTCGTGACTCAAAAGCAAAAACCATTTGGGACAGTACCCCTCATCTTCCCTGTAATGAAATGTTAGTATTGGGAGGTAGTGAGTTAGTAAAAATTCCCCTATCAGAAACCCTGAAAATCAAGGAACATATTGACCAAAAAAAAGCCCCACTTTATAAGTTAACCTATAAATCTCAACATCTAAGTTCTGATTTGGATATAAAAGAGACTGCTTTGTACTATCTAATCGGCCATCATCTGGGGTCTGATCAGGCAAATAACTTTAGTATATAGCGCCAATTCAAAAATGAAACGCATCAACCTCAAGAGTTGACAAAGAAAGGCTCATCAGGTACTGTCTGATCATTAACAAAAACAAATCAGACCCAAAAACGAAGCCCCCAACATCTTAACAGAGAACAAAGAAACTTACTCTACCAACTTAGTCAAGAGGGAAATTTATCTCAACGGCAAATGGCCGTCTGGCTCGGATGTCATCAAAGCACGATAGCACGAGAATTAAGAAGGAATCAAAGTTGCCTCGGCTGCTATCTACCTGACACAGCACAAGCTCAAAGCGAGACGCGCCGAAAAAATGCCAAACAACCCTTTAAAAATGTCAGCGAGTCAGCCTTAGAGTTGGTGAAAAAAGGATTGAAATATTATCATAGTCCCGAACAAATAGCAGGTCGTCTGAAAAAAGCTGGTCAAGAATCTCTCAGTCACGAAACTATCTATCAAATGATCTATCAGAACTATCAAGACTGTGGAAAGTATCAAGAATACCTACGCGGCTGGACGAGGAAAAAGAAAGAGTCGATACGGTGGGAAAAGTAAGCGTGGAGGGATTCTGTGGCGTGTAGATAGCTGCGAGCGACCAGCAATTGCTGACCAGAAAACCGAAATCGGTCATTGGGAAAGTGACACAATGATTGGAGGAAATCATCTAGGAGTTCTCGTTACATATATGGACAAAGGCTCGAAATTTTTAGTAGCAGGATTAGCCAAAAACAAAACCGCATCGGAAATCAACCCTTGTCACAGAAAAACTTTTCCAAGAGATTCCCCCTGACAAAAGAAAAACCTTTACTTGTGACCAGGTCAAAGAATTTTGTGGACATCAAGAGTTGAGTCAGAAACTAGGAGCAGATTTTTATTTTGCTACTCCTTACCATTCTTGGGAGAGGGGATTAAACGAGCCTACCAATGGACTGTTAAGACAATTTTTTGCCAAGGGAACGAATTTCAAAATTGTTAAGCCAGAGCAGGTAGAAAGAGCCGTAAACTTGATTAACAATCGTCCTCGAAAATGTCTTGACTATCGTACCCCGAATGAGGTATTCTATGAAGCTAGATCAGACAGTGATGCAATTCAGACTTGAATCGGCCAAGCTTTGTCTAATCGTCTCAATCGACACTTGTTCAACTACTTTTAGTTCTACCATTTTATCCGCCAGCATTTGAAGAGTCCAACTCCTTTTTTCCCTTGGGGTTTCACTACAAGCAATCGCCATTAGATCGGCTTCTTTTTCCCCATCAATTATTCTCGGACGACGTTTTTTTTGCTCTCGTCGATTTAGGGCTGATTCTATCCCTTCTTCAACAAACCTTTTTCTGATCCTTTC
>NZ_JAPZSO010000178.1:0-26233 GCF_027531715.1 Microcystis sp. LE19-8.1F
GGAGTAGGACGAGTGATAGTGCTTTCATGCCGCCTAACCACATATTATAGGTCAACTTTCTGTATAAAACTCTCTGGGGTAACGATATGGGTCAACTTCCGGTATATCGCTCCATTTAGGCGCAATCGCCAGAACTTTTCCCTATATCACGCCCAAAAGCCTGTTAGCCAGATTAGCTTACTGCAAACAGCCTCCTTTAAGGAGACTTTTCACAGAAGCCTTCTAGGAATCTAGCAAAGATTCTTATATCTGGCTGCACTTTGTTACAAAATTTCACTATTATTTCGGGTAAGGTATGGTAAATCCCTTGATAGATTCAATCGGGACTAACTTCTGGGAAAACCGCTATAGATCTCCTGCAAAAATCAAAAACCTGACCTTAGCTGAGGAGAATCCGAGACAGGAGGAGAAAAAAGACAGGAAAATTTAGTACAAAAGCTCTGCTCTCCCTGCTCTGGCGCTTCCTAGCTTGTCAGAGGTCGATTGCGACGACAATTATCACAATGACCACAGCGAAAATTATCGGCATTTTCCTGAAAACCAAAGGCATTTAAGAGAAAGTGCCAACGACAGCGACGGGTATAGAGGTAGGGAAATATCTCATTTCTGGGTTTAAAAGTCATCTTAGCTGAATTATGGCGATAAATAAGCCGATAATGAAAAGGATCGAGCCATTCTAGGCGATCGAGACTGTGTAAAAGGGAGAGAATAAGCGCACCATCGGGAAATTCGGCACTAATCGCCTCCACTTTGCCCTCTAGGGGAATTTGGGCTAAAATTTGCCAAGCTTGTCGGTATTGGCGTTCCTGTTGGGAGTTAAAGAATTTTTGCTGGTTTTTATCGCTATTATCTAACCATCCCGTCGGTTCACTAATTAAGGTGAGAGCCTGCATTTTACCCCCATCGCGACCACCGCGGCCGATTTCCTGTAGGTATTCCGATAGTAAAGCTGGGGGTTGGTAGTGGACAACCCAACGCACATCGGGTTTGTTGATACCCATGCCAAAAGCTGAGGTACAGACAACAAAAGTTAAATCCCCCCGCAGCCAATTTTGTTCTATTTCCCGACGCTGAAAGGGGGATAAACCGGCATGATAGGCACTGGTGCGATAATGGAGAGATTGCAACCATGTCGCTAAATTTTCACTATGGCGACGGGAACGAGTATAGATCAGGCCGGATTGTCGAGGTTGACTGGTGAGGAAGTTTAATAGTTGATGACGACGACAACCGGGGCTAATACATATTTTGGTGCTTAAGTCAAGGTTTTGACGGTAAGGATTTATTAAGAAAAGCTGCGGTTTTTCTAGTTGTAAGACGCGGGTGAGAGTCTCACGGGTAGCGGGGTTAGCGGTGGCGGTAAAAGCAGCGATCGCTATTTGGCTGCCGGCCGGTTTCGATTGTAGAAGAGCGGGACGGACAGCCCCAAGACGACGGTAGGCAGGACGAAAATTATCGCCCCACTGGGTTAAACAATGGGCCTCGTCGAGGATGAGAGCGTTAATTTTAACGTGGGGAAGGGTTAATTTTGACCAGAGGGGCGGACTTAAGAGGGTTTCCGGCGAAAGATAGAGAAGTCGCAGGGTTTGATCTGCGATCGCATCTAAAGTTTTCTTTCTCTGTTGTCGGGGGATTTCGTGATGAATCAGGGCGACGGGTAGTTTTCTGGCTAATAATTCCTCCACCTGATTTTCCATTAGGGCAACCAGGGGAGAAATCACTAGGGTTAAGCCGGTTTTTAATAAAGCGGGCAATTGAAAACAGATAGATTTACCGAATCCCGTGGGCATGACAATCAGAGCATCTTTTGCCGCTAGAATTGTCTCGATAATCTCCTGTTGGGGAAAGCGAAAGCTATCATAGCCCCAAATTTTTTGAAAAATAGTCTGGATGCTTTCGGGATATTGGGAAGACATGGTTAGACTGCTGGGGTGTGGGGTGTGGGGTGTGGGGGAGAGGAGAGCATTTGTATCAAAATTCAGGGTACTGTTTAAAGGCGCAACTGGTTAGAAACCTCTGGGTTAAACAGTTTGAGCGGTTTTGACTATCCCGAAAGGGGAACAATTTTTCCCCGTACTTAAATTTTTTTTACACTTTTTTAATAATCTGTTACACTTATAGCGAATCAATCTTTGTCTGGGGAATTACTGATGACTGAACCTGTTAGTGCCACCGACCCCGCAGTAGAAACCGCCACCGAAGCGCAACCCAGTTACGTCAAGCTGGCGATGCGGAATATGGTCAAGAAAAAAGGCATCTCTTTAAAACACTTTTTTTTGACTACGGCAGCCTTACTGGCCTTTTTTGTCGGTGTTTCTTATCTGACGCGTCCCTAGGATGAAATCTGGTGAGTGAGACTTTGCCCCTAGTGGTGGATTTATGCCTACAGGATAATTATTTTGCTCCCGGAAATAGTCCTGTGGATGGGGAAACTTGGCACTATTGGTTGGAGACATGGTTAGGCTATCTATCGGATTATCTCCCCGTTGCCGCCGGTTATGAAATAAGTTTGCGCTTAACAGACGATCGAGAAATTCAGACCTATAATTGCCAATATCGCCACAAAGATCAACCGACGGATGTTCTCGCTTTTGCCACTCTCGAAGTGGATTTACCAGTCGATGAGCGCATTTTAGAGACAGAACCTTTATATTTGGGGGATATTATCATTTCTGTCGAGACAGCACAACAACAGGCTTTAACACAAAATCATCCTTTGGCGCGAGAATTGGCCTGGTTAACTGCCCACGCTTGTTTACATCTTTTAGGTTGGGACCATCCCGATGAAACAAGTCTGTTAGAAATGCTATCTTTACAGGAAACTTTATTAGAGACCGTCAAAATTGCCGATACATAGTTAGTTATTTTTGTCAAGCATTATTGAGGAATATGAAGACAAATTATCATCAAGCCAACCAATCTGCCAGCATATCTAATCCCTATCTCAATAATAATTTTATCCCTCGATCGGGACGGGTGGATGAGGGCAACAATTCGACTCAAAGAGAATACGCTTGGCAAGTCGCCTCGAATCTGTTAGTCAGTTTTCGCTACGCTTGGGCAGGAGTCCGTTATGCTTTTGTCAGTCAGAGAAATTTTCGCATTCACACCCTGATTACCCTAGTAGCGATTAGTTGGGGCTTATTTTTGCGAGTTAATGTCCTGGAAATGGCGATTGTCACCCTTACCTGCGCCCTGGTGATGGTCTTAGAATTAATTAACACTGCTCTAGAATCAGTGGTGGACTTGACGGTGGGGCAATCCTACCATGATTTAGCCAAAATAGCGAAAGATTGTGCCGCTGGTGCCGTTTTAATCGCCTCGATCGCAGCTTTACTCGTAGCGGCTTTTATTTTTATTCCCCATTTATTAGTTTAAGCTGGAAGCTTTTTTCAGTGTTGCCAAAGGCACGGCGTAGCCGTCCAGTAAACAGTAAACAGTGAACAGTGAACTGAAAACTCAAATCTGATCACTGATAAGCTGTACTGATTTTAAAATGCGTAGGGGAAACTTCAGTACAAATGCTCGAACTTCCTCTCCCTGCTGCCAACTCCGGCACTGCGGTGCAGTCCTAACCAGTAATATTAGATAGTCAACAGCTTAACTGATCACTGATAACTGATCACTGATAACTGATTTGGCATAAGGGGACTCGACAGCTTTTAGCCGATCAATTTAACTTTTCTTAACCTAAGCCTAAACTGGTAAGGGGAGAGGGTTTCGCTATATATAAAAAATTGTAATCGTCGATACAGCAAAAAATCTCTTTTGTCCCTCTATAGGTTAGACTATAGTTAGTGATAAGACTTCTTTTGTAGATCTTGCAGGAAATCTCCCATGAGTGCCATAACTTTCTCCACCGCTCCCACCGCTTACTCTATCAGGATGATTAAGGACGAAGTCCGTCAGATGGTAGAACAGGGGGTAGTGAGCAGACACCAACCGATCTACACTCTCTGTCAGTTCATTCCCCCCCGGGAGTGGGTTTGTGTTGAATGTGAACTAGAACGGTGTGACTACCTTCTCAGGGATCAAATTGGTGACTTAATCGCCTCGGAATCTTGGGATAATGATTAAACTCTCCCGTTTGCCGATCTGGGGAAAAATCGGACTAATCAGAAATTTAGCAGCTTTGTCCACTTTCTTAACTATTATAATTCAGCCCCAGTTAGTTCTGGGGCTGAAACTATGGGAACAGGAGGGGGATAATTGTTAAGAAAAAAGAAGTTTTTGTGAGATTTAGCAAAGTTAGTTCACAAGTTACCCATTGCCAAGGGACGCTATCTCTAACATCCCCAAATTTTCCCTAACTTAAAATCAGTAGTTGGCGCTGTTGTAAAGAACGCACACCGGTTAATCCTAAAGCAACTTGAGCGTCGATTTCTCCCACGCTTAAACGACCATCACAAGCTTGTAAAAAAGCAAATTCTCTTTCCGAGAGATTAACCGGCCGATAATCGTAATCTAGAACACTTGCACTAGGCCAGCCGTAAAGACAGGGATGAACTTCGGCCACTGCATTCTCTAGGACTTGATCCCCGGACCAATCGGCAGTAAAAATCGGTGGTTTAGCGAGGAAAAATTCATAGTGGGTGATTTCCGGGTCTAATAATTCCGTCAAGCGATAACGTTCCCTTTCCCCTAAATTTTGCGCTCTAGCCATCAATTCGGGGGATTTACCCAATAAACGCTCTAATTGCCAGTAGGAAGGGTTAGAAAAGCCAATAAAGGCTAATCCTGACGCATCAATCAGTTGAAAGAGGGTATCGATATTATAGTCCACTTCCCGGGGGTGAACGTACATATCAGCGAAGGACTCATCGCGATGATTTTCCATTGACCAACGCTCTTTTTCCCGTTTCAAAATGCGATTATTTTCCGGTAGAGAGGCAAAAATCTCTCGGCCGACAGCGACCCCATCTTTATAATCCCCGCGTCGGTCTCCCTGCAAAAGTGCGATCGCAGATTGCATTAACTGGATTTCCCAGCGGCCCAATTGAGCATAGACGAAAATATGCAGCAGACCACCGGGGGCCAGTTTTTGTGCGAGGGATTGAATCCCTTTAATCGGGTCCGGGAGATGGTGCAGCACCCCGACGCAGTTAATTAAATCAAATTCTCCCGGGAGATTAGTGGCTGATTCAAGGGGTAAATGGTGAAAATCGAGAGAACCTCGGTGCTTTGTCGCAACTCCCGAACGATTACAGCGTTCTTTGGCAATTTCTAGAGCTTTTTCACTGATATCTATCGCGACTACATGAGCGAAAGGGTTGAGAGCGAGCAGATATTCGGTTCCCGCACCAGTACCACAACCTGCATCGAGAATGCGGATATCCTCTCGTTCGGGTTTACGATGACAACAAAAGTTATAGGCAGCAATCCAATTCCAGCGCCAATTGTAACCCGGAGGAGGTTCGTCTAGGAGCGGTTCGGGGGGGAAAGGATAGGTATTGTAGAGACGTTGTACAGCAGTGCGAATAGTAGCGTCGTCGGACATGAAAATTGGCGGAGTTTAGGATAACACTCGATCGATTGTCTCACAGAGGGCAGCGATCGGGAAAGTCAGCCGGGGTTTTTTTTGAGTTGGTCGAGGGTAAATGATAAATAATCATTATGACTATCCGGTTCTGTGCCAAAATTAGATATTATTTCCTTGCTCAATATTCTTTTCTATTCCTTGTCCTACTGTCTCTTAACCCTATCTAAGTTTTACTGGCAATTATTCGAGAGTCATTCTCTAACAATTATCTCAAATATAAGCAAATCTTGCCGATACAAAAACCATGAAAATTAAGTCTATAAAGCTTATTAATTATCGAGGTGCAGTCAGTTTAAACATCGACTTTCATCGGCAACTCAACGTATTCATAGGAGTTAATGGTGCGGGAAAATCCACCATTTTAGATAGTTTGGCGATTATGCTTTCATGGTTAGTTAATCGCCTAAAAAATACTAATGCCAGTGGACGACAGATGAGCGAAACCGAGATTAATAATGGTCAGGGGACGGCTATAATTGAAATCACGGGGGTGACGGAAGATAGTCAAGAGATTACTTGGAAAATAGTAAAAACTAGGACTGGATATATCCACGCTGGAGAACGGAATAATTTTAGCCAATTAAATGAATACACTCAACAAATACAACGACAAATTACTGAACATCAAGGACAAATTAACTTACCTTTATTTGTTTATTATTCTGTTAATCGAGCAGTGCTGGATATACCCTTAAAAATTAAAACAAAACATCAATTTGAATCTCTAAGTGCCTACGAAAATGCTTTAACCAGTGGATCAGATTTTCGCACTTTTTTTGAATGGTTTCGCGAGCGCGAAGATTTAGAAAATGAAAATAGAAAATATCAGGATTATCTAATTAAACCAGAAGGTTTTTGTTTTCCTGATCCCCAATTGGAAGCAGTTCGGGAAACGATCGAACGTTTTCTACCCGATTTTAGTAATCTTAGCGTCCGTCGTAATCCCTTGAGAATGGAAGTAACAAAAAAGAATAAAATAGTTACTGTTAATCAACTTTCTGATGGAGAAAAATGTCTGATTGCTATGCTGGGAGATTTAGCTCGAAGAATGGCGATTGCTAATCCTCAAAATCCTGATCCCTTAACGGGTAATGGCGTTATTATCATTGACGAAATTGATTTACATTTACATCCTCAATGGCAAAGATTTGTAGTACCTAAATTACTAGAAGTTTTTCCTAACTGTCAATTTTTTATTTCCACCCATTCTCCTAATATTATCACTCATGTTCAGCCAGAAAGTTTACACTTCATGGAACAAACAGAAATGGGAATAAAATTTCATCCCGTGCAAGAGTCCTACGGCAAAAATGTTGATCGAATTTTGGAAGATTTGATGGGATTAGAGACAACTCGTCCCAAGGAAATCGCTGAAGCTTTGAAAGATATCTATGAACAAATCTCTCAAAATCAATTAGAGGCAGCTAAAAATAAAATCAATGATCTCAGAGCTAAAATTCAAGATGATCCAGAATTAATTAAAGCTGAAGTTATTATTCGACGCAAGGAAATTATCGGAAAATGAAGTATATTAGGAAAAGACAAGAACCACCAGAGTTTAAGAATTGGAAAGAGCAAGCTAACTCAGATTGGCAGCCCGACTTTAAAAATTTAGCAGGAAAACCAAAAGAAATACTAATTAAAGCTTTGATGACAGAACAGGGGGAAATATGTTGTTATTGTGAAAATCGATTGATTGATGGTAAATGCCATATAGAACATTTTAAACCTCAGAGTGATCCCACTGTTGATCCCTTAGATTATGCCAATTTGCTATGTTCCTGTCAGGCAAATCTTACGCCTAGTGAACCTCGGTACTGTGGTAATCTAAAAAATAACTGGTTTGATGAAAATCTCTTAATCTCTCCACTTAATCCCGATTGTGAGTCTCACTTTGCCTTTAACTATGATGGTACAATTAAACCCGCACAAGAAGATGATCAAAAAGCAATTAATACTATCGAAAAGTTGGGATTAAACCTCAATAAACTCAAGGCACTTCGTAAGGCAGCCATCGATCCTTTTTTGGATGAGGAGATAGATAATGACGAATTAAAATTTTTTGTCAATGGATATTTATGCTTAGATGATCAACAAAGATACAAACCTTTCTGGACAACAATCAAATATTTGTTCAGCGATTTAATTGAATAATCGTTCCTTGACAAAAATACAAGAATTATTATAAAAGTTTAAATAAACAAGAAAAAATATAAAGTCTTATGAAGATTATTCAAGAATTATCTCAAAAGTCAACAATTGATGAGATTCTGGCCAGATAATGGGAGTGGAGGGGTGGATCAACCTTTCCCAAGTTGAACGGAGATTGTTGTCGAGAGTCGGAGAGAAAAGCAATGAATATCAAGGATACGTTACACAATCTTGTCCAGTACCTAACAGAGGCTTTTGCTCGCATTTTTAGCCCCAACAATGATGAGTATCCCGATGTGGGGATGCAGCCTTTTGATGCTGAACCCTACCATGCTCCCAAGGGTAATTCTTAACTAAAAATGACGGATAATTGCTTTGAAATAAAATAAGGTAGGGATAAGAACCCTGCCTTATTTTCTGGAAAAATAATTAATCCTCTGCTTGCCAATCGGGACAACTATCACCATTCCAACCGTAGGGATGGAAACCGCAGACGAGAAGATTGTCTCCGTAGATATAGCCGTGATAATTACGGCAACCGATACAAGCAGGATGGGTGTTAGGATCGGGGTTAACCTTGGGAGTGAGGATAAAATCCGAAGGTTCATCTAATTCCGAAAATAGGGATTCATCGGAGTTAAAAAATTCTTCTAATTCCTGGGGCAAAACCTCTTGAATAAACTGTTCCAGATCGATGATAATTTCCTCATTAATTTCTTCGATAGTTTGGGTCACTTCTTGGAAAAAAGTTTCAACTCCCAGCGCCACAGTTTCGATCACTTCCCAAAAATCCTTCTGCCAATCGTCCATGTTTATACTTGCGTCCCTTGTCTGGTAATAATTAATTATTTGCCGCTAAAATCTAGGTTTTAATCCTGTTGCAGTTTCCGTAATTCTTCCTGAAGACGTTCCACCTTTTGCCGCAATTCATCTACTTTTGGATCGGCTGCTTTGGTGTCCTCCTCATCTTCAATAATTTCTATCCGCCGGGGTTCATGGGGAATATTAGATTCATTACCTGCCACCATTTGCTGTTGTGCCTGTTTCACCAACTCATCAACGTATTTGCGCGCTTCTTCCGCGTTTATTTCGCCGCGAGAAATCATCTCATCGGCTATTTTTTGGGCTTGATTTCTTAATTCTTGTAAATTTACTTCAGCTTTTTCGGCGGCATAAGCGGCAATGCCTACGCCCAAATAAACTGCTTTTTTGACTAAATCACCTAAGTTGGCCATAGCAAAAATCCTGAATCGATCGCTCTTACTTCCCAGAATAAACGATCCTTCTCGCAAATGGAAATGGGTTTTGGGAGTCAGTCCCGATGAAAAAATTTTCACCCCCACAGATGAAAGAGGTTTCCTTCCCTACACCCCACACCCCACACCCTACACCCTCTTTCAAGTCAGTGAACAGTGAACAGTAAACAGTAATCAGTGAACGCTTGCGCCTCTATCCAAGAGAGCCATCAGTGAACTGAAAACTCACATCTGATAACTGTTAACTGATGAGGTAAAGTTTTGTAAAGAGATGAGGTGGTGGCAACAGCAAAATTGATGGCTATAAAGATTAAATTTTAGTCAAATTGCTGGTTTTTCGCCCTCAAAACGACGATAAAGCCTCATTAGGTCATTTTTGACCTAAATAGTGTGATTAAGCTCAAAATAACTAAATATTGCGGCTAGCTGCCGGCAGCCAGCAGCCGGCTGAATCGATTTGTGTTCATCCTAACCAAAGATTTAAACTAAAGAATCGAGACCAGATTCCCGATTTAATCACAAAAAACTATGTTTCCTATTCATCGCCCCCGTCGTCTGCGTCAAACCCCTCAAATGCGCCGTCTGGTGAGTGAAACCGTCTTGACAGCCAATGACTTTATCTATCCCCTTTTCGCCACGGCGGGGGAAGGTATTGCCCAGGAAGTCAAATCGATGCCGGGGGTGTACCAATTATCAATCGATAAAATTGTTGACGAAGCCAAGGAAGTGCGGGATTTAGGAATTCCAGCGATTATTTTATTCGGGCTGCCGGAAAGTAAAGACACAGAGGCGACGGGAGCATGGCACGATCATGGTATTGTGCAAAAAGCGGCCACAGCAATTAAAGAGGCAGTTCCTGATTTACTCATTGTCGCCGATACTTGTTTGTGTGAATATACCAACCATGGTCATTGTGGTTATCTGCAAACGGGAGATTTAACCGGCAGGGTATTAAACGATCCCACTCTGGAATTATTGCAAAAAACCGCCGTTTCCCAGGTAAAAGCGGGAGTGGATATCATTGCACCATCGGGAATGATGGATGGTTTTGTGCAGGCAATTCGTCAAGGATTGGATGAGGCGGGTTATAGTGATACACCGATTCTTTCCTATACGGCTAAATATGCCTCTGCCTATTATGGGCCGTTTCGGGATGCCGCCGATTCTACCCCCCAATTCGGCGATCGCAGAACCTACCAAATGGATCCGGGTAATGCCAGGGAAGCCTTAAAAGAGGTGGAATTAGATGTATTAGAGGGAGCAGATATGTTAATGGTTAAACCTGCTCTATCTTACCTGGATATTATCTGGAGAATCAAGGAAATGACTAATTTACCCGTGGCTGCCTACAATGTGTCGGGGGAATATTCAATGATTAAAGCGGCGGCGTTAAATGGCTGGATTGACGAAAAACGGGTGACTTTAGAGACTTTAACCAGCTTTAAACGGGCGGGTGCCGATATTATCTTAACCTACCACGCTAAGGATGCCGTGCGCTGGTTAGCAGAGGGTTAAATCGGAAAGGTGACAATTTTTGGCTAACCGATCAGGATAAGGGGGGGTGAGGTTGCTACTATTAATTCTAGGGATTACCTGAAAGGGATTAAGTAGTTAGGTATTAAAAACTGTCAGATTCCCCCGCCTATCGGCACCCCCCTTATCAAGGGGGGGCAGGGGGGATCAAAGACAAAATCTATCTTCAATTTAATTATAACCAGCTACTTACCTGAAAAAAATACTTGCCAACGATTGAGTTTAGGAGCGGTAGATAACCTCTCATTCAAGCAACTACATAGCGCACTGCTGCAACGATTTGTTAACCGATCGTGGAATCTATGATGCCTTTTATACAAACATTTTCGGTAAAAGTTCTGATCATCCATTCATGCTTATTTTTTAGATGTTCATGTTCCGACGGTTCCACAGTTTTAGTCCTTCAAACCAGAAAATACTGACAACTCCAGAAACTAAGCTAACCAGCAAATCATCAGTATGTAGAAATGAAAAGCCGAACAGGTGTCGTAGCAGGGGAACATAGAGAACTAATCCCAAAAAGAGTAGTCCACCGCCGATCACCCACCACAAAGCCTGATTAGGAGCTTGGAGCATTTCTGGAATCGTTCGGGACCAGGAACGATTGGTTAGGATCATAGCCAGGTTGGAGATAATCAATGTCGTAAACGCTAAGGCACGGGCATCAAATTCACTATTGCCGTTGTTATAGGCGATCGCAAATACAATAACCAGTACCACTAAAACGCTGATCCCTTGAAGCAAAGCCAATCGCAACGTCCGACGACTGAACAAGGGTTCTTTGGGATTACGGGGTGGGCGGCGCATAATATCGCTTTCTGCCGGTTCAGCTTCAAACACAACCGTGCAGGCCGGATCGATAATTAAGTGCAGAAAGGCAATGTGGATGGGGAGTAGCACCAAAGGCCAGCCAAAGATGACTGGAATCAACGACATACCCGCGATCGGAACGTGAACGGCCAAGGTATAGGCCATCCCCTTCTTCAGGTTGTCAAAGATACGTCTGCCCAGTTTGACCGATTCGACGATGGACGAAAAATCATCTTTCAACAGGACCAAATCGGCAGACTCTCGCGCTACATCGGTCCCCCGTTCACCCATGGCAATGCCGATATGAGCAGACTTGAGAGCCGGGGCATCGTTGACACCATCACCAGTCATGGCCACAATTTCCCCGGAGCGTTTCAGTGCATTGACAATCAATAGTTTTTGTTCGGGGACGACACGGGCAAAGATGTTGGTGCTTTGAATGCGATCGCGCAGTTCCGACTCACCCATTTGCTCCAGTTCCCTACCGGTGATCACCTTGTCTAAAGGCCTGAGTCCAATCTGACGGGCAATGTTCTGGGCTGTTACCGGATAATCACCCGTAATCATCACAACGCGAATTCCCGCACCATAGCATTCAGCGATCGCAGGTGCCACAGTAGGACGCACCGGGTCTTCCAGGCCGATCAGTCCGACAAATTCAAACTCAAAGTCGTGTTGTTGAACAGGTAAGCGATCGTCAGATTCTAAGTAGGCTAGAGGCCCAGATGACTCAAAAGCGTGAGTTTTGGGTAATGTTCCCATTTTGCGTCCTTGGGCAACTCCCAGAACTCGCAAACCCTCTCCGGCCATTGCCTGGATCTGTTCGACAAGCTCCTGTTGTTGAATCGGGCTGAAATGGCAGAGATCGGCGATCGCTTCGGGGGCCCCTTTTGCCGCAACGGTAAGCTCCCCCGTCAGGGATTCCCAGACACAGGACATGGCCAAGAGATCGGTGGACAGGGGATATTCGTGCAGTAGTTGCCAATCGGTGTGCAGGTGTTCGGTCTTGGCTAGGTAATTCCAACCAATTTGCTGCAAAGCTTTTTCCATCGGGTCAAAGGGATCTTTGCGACTCGCTAGAATACCAAACTCGATCAGGGGATGAAGGACTTCTGGCAAGGGTTCGCGCTCGTGGAGCGTCACATCGTACAGATAAGCACCGGGGCCGCTGTAAACCCACAACTGTTTGACGGCCATTTGGTTCAACGTCAGGGTTCCAGTCTTATCGACACAAAGAACCGTCGCAGAACCCAGGGTTTCAACCACTGGAATGCGACGAGTTAATACCTGTTTTTGCGAGAATCGCCACGCTCCCAGAGCCAGAAAGATGGCCAGCACCACCGGAATTTCATTGGGCAAAATTGCCATCGCCAGGGCTAATCCTGCCAAAAAGCCATGCAACCAATCGGCCCGGGTTAATCCATAAATCACGACCACCGCCGCACAAATGGCCAGCGCGATCATCGTCAATTTACCGACAATGCGACGGGTTTCTTTTTGTAAGACCGTGTCTTCCGGTTCAACCGTTTGCAGAGCTTTGCCAATTTTTCCCATTTCAGTGCCGATACCCGTTGCTTGCACCTGGGCAATGCCCTGCCCTTGCACCGCAAGAGTACCGGAATAGACGGTGGGCAAGTCGTCTCCACCCGGTCTCAAGGTGGCTGAAAGGTGCTTCGGGTCTTCTTCCCTGTGGATGGTGCGTTTCCTGACCGGAACTGACTCTCCGGTTAACAGCGATTCATCAATCGTCAAGTGAGTGGACCACAGCAAAATCGCATCCGCAGGAACGCGATCGCCCTCCTCCACCACGATCAGATCCCCCTGTACCACTTCTCGGCCGGCAATTCGCTGCCGTTCCCCATCTCGAATCACCAAGGCCCGCGGACTGGATAAGTCCCGCAGTGCTTCTAGAGAACGTTCCGTTTTTTGCTCCTGGTAAAGATTGATGCCAATAATAAAAAAGACAAACCCCAACAAAATCAGAGCTTCTTGAGCATCACCCAAAAAGAGGTAGATGACACCACAGGCAATCAGGAGCAAGAAAATCGGCTCTTGGATAATGTCTAGGGCGATGGTTAAAAAAGTACGATGCTGGGTTGAAGGGAGTTCGTTGTAGCCGTGCTGTTTCAAGCGATCACTAGCTTCTTGACTAGACAACCCGTTAAACTGCCTATTTTGTATATGTGCAACCATAACAATTACCTAGGTTTTTCACACAGGCTATTCTCCCATATAGAGAGTGGGTAATTGGATCGGGCTTACTTCTGTCTGAGATTAGATCAAATCTTGGAGAAGGTTGCGAAGAAAGCAACGGCTATGGTCGGTATGAGGGCTAACCCTCTGTAGCGATCGCACTTGCTCAAAGAATAATTAATGTCCAAACCTGATTTTTTTGGGTTCCTTCCACTGATTTTAGGCGATTATCGATGCCCTCAACCTTTTCGGTTAACTTTGCCTGTCTTACCTCTAGCTTATTTAACCGTTCGTCGATTTTGTCAAATTTTTGGTTAACATCTTTTTGGAGATTGTTAATTTTCCCCTCAATCCTAGTCAAAACAGCTTCTAGGGAATAGGTAACGGTTTCGTTAGACATGGTGAGCAACTCCATTAGATCATATTTTCTCGGTTCCCGATCGACAGTCAGCTATCGGGGACTATTTTAAGACTAAACCGGTTCATCGCTTTCTTGCCAAGAGTGGAGAGGTTGATAGACAAAAGAAGACGACGAGAACTTGGCAACATTCAGCACTGTCTCAAGAAAAGGGAATTAGTGCAAGGTGAAGGGGAAAATCGGCACTAGAGTTATGTTCCGCGATAGTTTTAAGTCTAGCAGTTTCCTTTAAAATAATAGACACAATTGCCTTTGTTCAGTTGTCAGTCTTCGGATATAAAAATAAAATAAGAATTGGCTAGGACATATATTAAAATAGCAATTTTCTGGCTTTAACCGGCATCTTGCTCATTTTGATCGATAATTGTCTGGCCAACAGCCACGACTTTAACTATTGCCCTCATCCCCTATAAGTACATAGACAAAATTAATTACACCTATCGAACCACCTCTGGCCTGTTGTCTATCCTAACCAAGAAATGAAAAGAAAAGAGCTTAAAATCGGTCGCCGCTATTCTAGCAAACCCCTGCAAATATTTTTAATTATTGCCTTCATCGCCGCCGCTCCCTTTGCTATTTTTTATCTTATTGCCTTGGCTTATCTCTGGCAAGGCGATCGACTTTTGGCCGCGGGGGAAAAGGAATCGGCTCTGTCTGCTTACCGAACCGTTTTATCTTTCCACGAAAATTTGGTCCCAGCCCATATAAAAATCGCTCAGGTCTTGCAAAGTCAAAAACGCTATTCTGAAGCCTTAGAAGCATATAATCGTGGTTTTATCGTTAATGATAAACCATCGACGGAACCCTCCCTAAGTAATCATTTAGTCGCTTTGGGAGATATCTTCGCCCAAGAGGAAAAATGGTCAGAGGCGATCGATGCTTACCAAAAAGCAATTATCATTAAACCAACTTTTAAAGGGCAATTTCAGCTAGGAAAAGCTCTCTATAGTTTACAACGTTGGGATGAGGCGGCGAAAGCTCTGCAAGCAGCGGTTTTTCTCGATCCTAGTCAGGGAAAAGCCTATTTTTATCTGGGAAAGGCCTACAGTGAACAGCAACTCTGGCCAGAGGCCAGTTATGCCTATCAGCAAGCTCTAGAATTGATACCTAATCAGGGTGAAATCTACAAAAAATTAGGAGAAGCCCTAGGAAAACAGGGAAAATGGCAGCAAGCAGAGCAAATATATCGACAGGCTTTAATTTACGCCCCTAAAGATGGGGATATTTATAATTATTTAGGCAAAGCTTTAGCGGAACAGGGCAAACTAGGGGCAGCGATGGCAGTTTTTCAACAGGCGCGGCAAATTAGCCCCAAAAATGCCAAGATTTACGAAAATCTCTGTTATACCTATATCAATAGCGGTCAGATCGATCAGGGTCTCAATTGGTGTCGGCAGGCCGTAGAAATTGATCCCAATTTATCAGAAGCTAGATTTATTTTACAGGAAATCCAACGGGGGCGATTAATTCATGACAATCCCGAATTATTAAAAATGCCAGAGATAATTCCCAGTGTTAAGAGTGATCCTCTGGTAAATTTAAAACGCTCAATTGTTAAAATTATCATTCGCGGCCAAAATAAAAATGGCATCGGCACTGGTTGGTTATTAAAACGAGATCAAGACACAGCTTGGATCGTGACTAACCGCCATGTGGTGACGAATTCCCGTCAAGAAATCGATGCAGAGGCGCGCATTTTTGTCGAGTATTATAGCCAACCCCCCCAGGGAAAACTTCGCAAGCGTTCAAAAGCTAAAATTCTCCACACTACCCCCCCTAATGACTGGCTCGATTTAGCAGTATTAGAGGTAAAAAATCCTCCCCCAGATTTAAAACCTTTAGCTTTAGCACCCCTCCCAATTGCCCCTAATCAACCGGTAATCTCGATCGGTAATCCTTTTAATCAAAAAGATTGGACTGTCAGCAAAGGCACTGTTAATGATAATAACGAAAAATCCTTAAGTTTGTCCATGTTTGTCGTTTCTGGACAGTCGGGAAGTCCAGTTTTAAACGATAAAAATCAAGTGGTGGGAGTGATTTCTCAAGCGAGTTTATTTTGTGATAATCCCTCCACTCCTAAACCCCTAGAAAATGCCGTTAGATTGGGCTGCGGTTTCGCAATTCCCATTGACAGAGTGCGAGAAAGGTTAAGAGAGTGGCAAGTTATTGTCAAGTAAAAATATGACAAATTTAATGATTAAGTAGGGATCATCTTATATTTAATTTCACCTCGCTTGCCCTGAACTAACTACATCCTTGCCAACTTGTTCGGCTAAAACTTCCCCAGTAAACTCGGCAATGGCAGCATCATAGTTTTTCACTTGATCGCACCATTGGAATTGAGAAGATAACTCATATAGCCTTTTTTCAGATCCTCCGGCTTTTCCCACTGATTTCTTGGCAAGCTTGCTGATTTAGCGATCGCCACCCAAAAGGCAATAACTAAGAAAAATTTGATAATCTTTTTCTGATTCATTAGACAGCTTTGGGGGTAGATTTATGGCTGTCATTGGGGAAAATAGATTTTATTTCAATTAAATAATAGCCTAAAATACAGGTAGCGACCACATTTTTTCTAACCGTTATCAGTCTGATATTTAGAGTGATATAAGCTATCGGTTCCGATCTATACAATCTGTCAGTATTTGCATTTCGTAGGGAGTGATTGCGTGTTTTGGATCATTTTCTGGAATACCCGCCTCAGATGCACAATTTTTTACAAGCTTTGTCGCTGGATCATCCGCTTGTTGATATTCATCCCATTCTGAAGATGAGGGGGAATATGTTTCCTTTTGAGTTTCTGAAGATGAGGGGGAATATGTTTCCTTTTGAGTCGGAAAATAACTATGGTTTATCCAAGCTAATGCGAACCCACCCAAAATAGTAAAAAAAATTATCCTCTTTATTGTTAGCGACATAACTCTATCCTGTTTTTTACAATAGCGTTACTATCCTACTTTAGTCAAGATAAGGGTTTAAAGGTATAGTGGTTAAATAAGAAAATAACCAATCTCCCCATTTTTCCCTCTCTCCAAGAAAAATTAATAAGAGTTAGACATAAGCGGGAATAGAATACATCCAATCTTATCATTATTTTTGACAAGAAAAACATAAAGAGTAACGAAGATCCTTATTAACCGCGAAAACGAGAGATGGTTTTCACCTGTCCTGGTGTTGCCTGATAACTGATAACTGATAACTGATAACTGGTCACTGATAACTGATAACTGCTATGCTACTCTAGGCAGAAAACCATTCGATCGAGAACACCGTGGCCAATCAAGAAGCAACTTCCCCCGCTATTCGTACCCCTTTATACGACCTAATTGCCCAACAAACCAGCAAATTTACCCCTTTTGCGGGTTGGGAGATGCCGATACAGTTTAGCGGCCTAAAAATCGAACATAATGCTGTCCGCAATGGTGTGGGGATGTTTGACATTTCCCACATGGGCAAATTTATCTTAACTGGCGATAATCTGGTTCAATCTCTCCAAACCCTAGTTCCCTCTAATTTAGCCCGTTTAAGGGCAGGAAAGGCGCAATATAGCGTTTTACTTAACCCGGACGGTGGCATAATCGATGATATTATCTTTTACTACCAAAGCGAAAACCAAGGCGTATTAATTGTTAATGCCTCAACCACCGATAAAGATCGAGAATGGATTTTAGGCAATTTAGAGGGATCGGGGGTAAAATTAAAGGATTTATCCCGAGAAAGGGTCTTAATCGCCCTGCAAGGACCCAAGGCGGCGACAATTTTACAGCCCTTGATCGGGGAAAAATTAAGCGATTTTGGCCTATTTAATCACTGGGAAAGCCAGCTTTTCGGGGAAAAAGTTTTTATCGCTAGGACCGGTTACACAGGAGAAGATGGCTTTGAAATTATGGCCCCTCCTGAAATCGGACAGCAACTTTGGACGGAATTCTTAAATTTAGGGGTGACTCCCTGCGGTTTAGGGGCGCGGGATACCCTGCGTTTAGAGGCAGCTTTAGCCCTTTATGGACAGGATATCGACGATAGCACGAGTCCCCTAGAGGCTGGCTTAAATTGGTTGGTTCATCTGCCAGAAAAAGGCGATTTTATCGGTCGTGATGTCCTCGAAGACCAAAAACTTAATGGTGTGAATCGGCGCTTGGTGGGATTGCAGATGTCCGGCAAACATATCGCCCGTCACGATTATCCGGTAGTATTCGCCGGGGAAGCGGTGGGTAAAGTCACCAGTGGCACTTTATCACCAACTTTAAACACAGCGATCGCTTTAGCCTATCTTCCCACACCTTTCGCCTCGATCGGACAGGCGATCGAAGTGGAAATCCGCGGCAGCACCTACCCCGCTACCGTCGTTAAAAAACCCTTTTATAAAAGTAAAAAGTAAAAAGGTGATCGAGGTTAGGTGGCTTTTCAGTGAACAGTAATCAGCAATCAGTGAAGAGAAAACGGCAACTGTCCACTTAAAACTCAAATCTGATAACTGATAAGTAGGTAGGTATTAAAAACTTTCAGATCCCCCCGCCTATCGGCACCCCCCTTATCAAGGGTAGATCCCCCCGCCTATCGGCACCCCCCTTATCAAGGGTAGATCCCCCCGCCTATCGGCACCCCCCTTATCAAGGGGGGCAGGGGGGATCAAACCTAAAATCTATTTTTAATTTAATTATAACCAGCTACTTAACTGATAACTGAAAATGCAATCCGTAGACTTTACCACCCTCAGCGCCACTTGTGCCGAAATTGCCGCCCCTTGGCTGCCGGCGAGACTAGAACAAGTGTATCAAATTGATCGCCAAACGATCGCCCTCTATTTACGAACCTTCGATCGCAAGGGATGGTTAATTATTTCTTGGCATCCCCAAGGAGCGCGGCTGCATATTGGTGATCCACCGCCAAAAGTCCCAGATACCTTCACTTTCAGCGATCAATTGCGTCATCAACTCAATGGTTTTGCGCTAACAAAATTAGCATTTGTTGCCCCGTGGGAAAGAGTCATCGATCTACAATTTGCCCAACGTCCCGATGATCCGGCGCTGTGGCATTTGTATATAGAAATTATCGGCAAATATAGCAATGTCATTTTAACTGCGGCTGACAATCAAATTGTCACCGTTGCCCATCAAGTCAATGCTACCCAGTCTAGTGTTCGCACTGTACAAACTGGACAAATCTATCAACTACCCCCCGTTTTATTGGCCACAGATCCCAGTTTAGAAGAATCCTTGAGCAGTTGGCAAGCTAGGGTTAGTTTAATCCCTAAAACTATCGAAAAACAGTTAGTTAGTACCTATCGTGGAGTTAGTCCAGTTATCGCTCGATCGCTGTTGCAAAAAGCCAAGATTAACCCGAAATTAAACACGGATCAGTTAGATAATAACGATTGGGAAAAGCTCTTTTCAGCTTGGCAAGAATGGTTAAAAATGCTCGAAAATAAAACCTTTCAACCCGGATGGACAAGAGAAGGTTATACAGTTATCGGTGGGGAGATACTGGCAGCGGCTAAAAATGTTCAAGAATTATTAAACCGTTATTATAGCGACCAAATTAATCAAGAAAGCTTTCGACAACTACAGCAAAAATTAAGCCAAAAAGTCATCTCTTTACTGACTAAACTGCAAACCAAAGCCGCAGGATTTCAAACAAGACTAGCAGAATCTGCTCATGCCGATCGCTATAAAGAGCAAGGGGATTTATTAATGGCAAATCTGCAGCAAATACAGCAGGGAATGACTAGCATTAGTTTGGCGGATTTCCAGACAGGAAAACCTGTAATTATTCCTCTCGATCCCGAAAGAAATCCCGTGCAGAATGCCCAATATTTTTATAAACAACATCAGAAATTAAAAAGGGCCCGGTTAGCGGTGGAACCTTTATTAGAGGAAGTGGTCAGTGAAATTAATTATCTCGAACAAGTGCGATCGAGTTTAAGTCAACTAGAGAATTATAGCAGCAGCGAAGATTTAGAGGCCCTAGACGAGATACAAGAAGAATTAATCCAACAAAAGTATCTAGAAAGCAATTACCGGCGTAATCGGACGAATAACAAAGAATCCGAACCCATGCGCTTTACTACTCCCTCTGGAGTAGAATTATGGATTGGCAGAAATAACCGTCAAAATGATCGGCTAACTTTTCGTAGTGCCAGCGATTACGATATCTGGTTTCATAGTCAAGAAATCGCTGGTAGTCACGTTTTACTCCGTTTAACCCCCGGTACAGTTCCAGAAGCCGCCGATCTGCAATTTGCCGCCGATTACGCCGCTTATTATAGCCGCGCTCGCCATAGTGAACAGGTTCCCGTCGTCTATACCCGTCCCAAATACGTCTATAAACCCAAGGGCGCCAAGCCCGGTATGGTGGTTTACAAACAGGAAACGGTAATCTGGGGCTGTCCTCAGAGGGTTGAGGATTACCGCAAAAAATAATTTTTTACCAAATTGTTTACTTTTTTTTACACAAAATGGGTATTGTCTGTTACAATTTTTACTATAGAGACAAATGCAGTTCAGGCGCTTGGGAACGCAAGAACTATATTTCCTCGGATTACAACAACAAACAACAGCAAACCAGTGGTAGCAGCCGATAGTCTCGGGAAAGACACAAAAAACCGACTATTCAGGTGATATTAAAGCGACCACTGGTATTTTATCTTCACCTAACCGGTTCTGTCACTTTCCTCAACTTTCTTTTCGGTTTCCGAGACTTATTGCCCAGATGACTGAGTTTGATTGTTGAGAATATTTGCTCTATCTTTGGGATGAAAGAGGGATAGTTGGCATCCAGCTTTTTTTGACATACCCCACGCCGTTTACGACGTGGATTCTTCTAGCATCACTGCTGAGAATTTCTGGCTCAACGAGTCCACTTGAATTAGATTCCTGGCGAAATCCAACCCAGAGGTGGTTCTCTCCCCAGACTTTCGCGACCTTACAGAAGCCTGTTTTCGTATGCCCTACGATACAGTTCAAAACCTCTAAAATCATTGGTTTCTTTGGTACTTGGTGCTGAGAATTTTTACCTATAGGAGCATTCCCCTATAGAACCCCATAACTCTAGTTTTCAAGGCTTCGGCCGTGAGCTTTTGCCGAACGGTGCGTTCATCCGGCGATGACTGGGTTTTTTAAGCGGTTGCTTACCCTGCCCGCTATTCTTAATATCATACATCCTATAAAGTCGCCCTCAAAGGGCGAGGCTTTAAACCCAATTTTTCGGTAAAGAAATTTAAACTTAACGCATAGTTAAGCCTCTTCGGCCTAAA
Organism: Microcystis sp. LE19-8.1F; assembly: GCF_027531715.1. Classification (NCBI taxonomy): domain Bacteria; kingdom Bacillati; phylum Cyanobacteriota; class Cyanophyceae; order Chroococcales; family Microcystaceae; genus Microcystis; species Microcystis sp. LE19-8.1F. The sequence continues at coordinate 21,153 of NZ_JAPZSO010000178.1, forward strand.
TAAACGACTAGAAACAGTTTTTCTCGGGAGGCCGGGTTTATGGATAGCCCATTAGGAACGATGAACTTTCAACAGACAGAGCTATATAAAAGAATTCAGGCATTTGCCTTGGATCGGCCAGATAGTCAATTATCTTTCAGCCAACGATTAGCAAAAGATAACGGCTGGTCCTTAGGCTATACTCAGAGAGCGATCGAGGAATACAAAAAGTTTATATTTCTAGCCGTTGCAGCAGGACATCCGGTCACGCCATCCGACCAAATCGATCAAGTTTGGCATTTACATCTGACCTATACGCGATTGTACTGGCAAGAGTTCTGTCCCAAAATTTTGCAAACCACATTACATCACGAGCCGACTCGTGGGGGTTCATCCGAGCAATTAAAATTTGGCAGTTGGTATAGCAAGACGCTAGAAAGTTACGAACAGTTTTTTGGACATATTCCTCCAATAGATATTTGGCCTAAACCCAAAGACCGATTCGGGCGAGATTTGCATTTTATCCGGATCAACAGTCAACAAAGCTGGGTTTTGTCAAAACCTAATTTGACAATCTTCTTGAAACCACAACTGCGAAAAATAGGCATCTTTACCTTTTTAGTCTTCCTCTCACTGATGATAACTAGCTGTCAGATAATCTCCCAAATTCCTAACCCAATGAATTTTACAGGTCCGGAATTTTTAACCTTCTATATTTCCCTAGGAGTAATGGGAATCGCTTTGGCAGCCTGGCTACGTTTTTCCCTGTGCCTAGTTAGCGGTAATATAAATCAGCAACCTGATTTAAATACTTACGAGATAGCTTTCTTGGCGGGGGGCAATCATCGCCTGATTATGGCCGCAATCGCCAGTTTGGTAAAACAAGGCTATGTGGAGGTATTAAAAGAAAAATCACCATTTGCTTTTAGAAAAACACAAGGCAAACTGGTGGTGACAGGAAAGATCGATGCTATTGCCGATCCTGTAGAAAAGGCGGTCGCCCAAGATATTTTGGCCACTGATGGGGCAATTGAACAGGTTTTCCGGAAGTCTACAGGAATGAAAGATAGCATTCGTTCCCGCCTAGAACAGCTTGGTTTGTTTCTGAGCGATGCCCAAGCATTGAAAGCGCAAATTTATCCATCATTGATTGTGGTTATTCTTCTAGGAATAGGCTTGTGCAAAATGGCGGTGGGAATTTCTCGCGATAAGCCCGTTGGTTTACTTCTCATCTGTATATTTGGGCTTCTAGTTTTGGGAGCAAGGTTTTTTGTCAAACCACAGCGTCAGCGCAGCCGTTATGGAGAGATCATTTTTAATGATTTAACAAATCGCTTACAACATTTAAAAACAGCCAATAGCAGCGATTCTGAACTTGTACTTGCGGTTGCGTTGTTTGGAGCAACAGTTCTGATGGCGGATATGGCTTTAGCAGACTTGTATCAAATGCTGACTCCCATAGCCGCTGCTAGTAGCGGCAGTGGTGGCGGCAGTGGCGGCAGTGATGGCGGCGGCAGTGGCGGTTGTGGTGGTTGTGGTGGTTGTGGTGGTGGTGGTTGTGGTGGTGGAGGTTGATTGAGTTCAAGGCTATTAACAGCCGCTCGATCGTTCCGTTGAACATTCCCGCCACCGTAGCCCTGTTAATTTTTGCCTTAATCTCCTCCCTGGTTTGATTGCTTAAGTAGGGTTGGCTTAATAAGCTAAAACGCATCTAAGATGCGTTTTAGCTTACAAGTAGTCGTGCAAAATTAATTTCCCTGCAGCCAGAACTATAACCTAATTATCCACTGGTTAAGCGTCAAAACATCTAGGCTTTTCCTTGATCCCAGTAATGTAAACTTTAATTAAGAAAAAGACTTCTAGCCCCGATCCGATGTTATATTAATAATTGAAGCTAAAGAAAAAAGCTTCCCTGACAGATCGACTGGCAAGGTTATAAAGGTCAAGTTCACAAAGGAGTAAACCCTGTTAAAGTTACATTCTGTCTCGATAACGACGATAACAGCGATCAACCTGAACGCTCATATTTCCTAGAGTAGAGAACAAGGGAGTTAGGCAATTGGAACTAGGGTTCAATGCTTCTCCAACCAGTCTCAAGTTGTGAGGGGAAATACCTGAGAATCGGTAAACTGATCGCTGTTATTGTTTGTCAACACAAGTAATTGATAATTGCAGTCGCTCTCCTTTGATGAGATAATAGAAAGTCTTCTGTTCAAAAGGATATCGATAGGATGCGACTCTCTCAACAGCTTTTTGTCACCCTCCGGGAAGATCCGGCCGAGGCGGAAATCCCCAGTCATAAATGCTTGGTCCGTGCCGGTTACATTCGTCGCATTGGCAGCGGCATTTACGCCTATTTACCCCTGATGTGGCGGGTTTTACAGAAAGTCTCCCAGATAGTCCGGGAAGAAATGAATAAAGCCGGCGCCCAAGAATGTTTACTTCCCCAACTGCAACCGGCGGAACTCTGGCAAGAATCGGGCCGTTGGGACACCTACACGAAAGCAGAAGGGATTATGTTTGCCCTGACGGACAGGCAAAAGCGGGAGTTAGGATTAGGACCGACTCACGAAGAAGTAATTACTGCCGTCGCTCGTGATTTAATTCGTTCCTATCGACAATTACCAGTTAATTTATATCAGATTCAAACTAAATTTCGCGATGAAATTCGCCCTCGTTTTGGTTTAATGCGAGGACGGGAATTTATTATGAAAGATGCCTATTCTTTCAATCTCGACGAGGAATGTTTAAAGAAAACCTATCAAGCGATGGATATAGCTTACCGCAATATTTTCCGCCGTTGTGGGTTAGCTTTTCGGGCAGTAGAAGCAGATTCTGGAGCGATTGGCGGTTCCGCATCCCAAGAATTTATGGTCTTAGCTGATGCCGGAGAAGATGAGGTTTTATTTACTGCCGATGAAAAGTATGCGGCTAATGTGGAAAAAGCCGTTTCTTTGCCAGCAGATAAAGTGGCTTCTCCCTTTAAAAAGTTGGCTAAAAAAGAAACTCCTAACACCAACACGATCGAAAGTTTAGCTAAATTTCTCGATTGTTCTGCCACTGCTATCGTCAAAAATGTTCTCTACGAAGTGGTTTATGATAGCGGCATAACTGTTTTAGTTTTACTGCATATTCGCGGCGATCAAGAGGTTAACGAAGTTAAACTACAAAATGAATTAGTTAGACAGGCGGGCCGTTACAATGCTAAAACAATTTTGGCTTTAAAAATACCCGATGCTGCCGCTCAACAGAAATGGGCAACTAAACCCTTACCTTTGGGTTATATCGCTCCCGACTTAGAAGATAATTTGCTCAAAAAAGCCAGCGATATCGCCCCTCAATTTTTACGCATAGCAGATACCACCGTGACAGACTTAGAAAACTTTATCACTGGTGCTAATGAAACGGGGTTTCATTTAGTGGGGGCGAATTGGGGTAAAGATTTTATCTTACCGGAATTAATCGTCGATCTACGCAAAGCCCGGGTAGGCGATCGAGCTATTCACGATCCTAATCAAACCTTGCAAAGTGCTAGAGGAATTGAAGTCGGTCATATCTTCCAATTGGGCTATAAATATTCTCAAGCTATGAATGCTTTTTATACTAATGAAGCGGGAGAATCTACCCCCATTTGTATGGGGTGTTATGGCATAGGAGTATCGCGTTTAGCCCAGGCAGCCGTAGAACAATCCTACGATAAAGATGGTATTATTTGGCCCGTAGCTATTGCCCCCTATCAAGCGATTGTGGTTATTCCTAATTTAGCCGATGCCGAGCAGGTAAAAACCGCCGAAAGTTTATACAATGAGTTAAATCAAGCCGGCATTGAAACCCTTTTAGATGACCGGGATGAACGTGCAGGAGTTAAGTTCAAAGATGCGGATTTAATTGGGATTCCCTATCGCATTGTCACGGGTAAATCTCTCAAATCGGGTAAGGTGGAATTAGTCGAAAGAGCCAGTAAAAAAGCGTCAGAAGTAGCAATTAATGAGGTAGTTTCCTATTTAAAAACTGCTATTTCAAAGGTAAAAGCTTCTGATTGAGTGATTAAATATACAGATAATTTTGCTTGTTTATGGTTTGATGAGCGAAGATGACTGGTTGAAGGCATCAAAAACTGTTGCCTGGTTTTTAGCATAAGTTGCTGTTTGCTTCGTTTTCTCTTTAATTCTATCAGCTAATTTCAAAAGGCTGACTCTGTAATTCTGGGCTGCTCAAAAGCTTGACGATGATTCAATCCCTCCTCTTGCCGCAATAAGGAATCAGTGAGCGTATTTTTTTAGGAACGTAGAATATCGGACAAAATATCTATAATTAAGGTTTGGGTTTTTAATGATAATGAGCCTAGTTCACGCTGAACCAGTGAGGAGCGAATTTTTACTAAATGATCAAGTCTGATGGCTGACGATTTGCGAAGACCACTCATCATAAAATCTGGATTTTCTGGTCTCAGAATAATATCTGTATGAAGGGTATTTTTTGGAATACGACTGGTAATTAGGGCAAAGATAATGTGTTGATAGCCTCCAATTTGATTGGTTAGGCAATAAGCAGGGCGAACTTTACTGGAAGATAAATCGTCGAAGGGAAATTGAATTAAAACGATTTTACCCTTCATTGCTTACCGGTTGTCCATCGTTTAGGGTATAAATATCTTCTTCGGGATCATGCAGAAAAGCAAAGCTAGGGTTATGGGAAACGGTATCTAGCCAGTTTTTTTCGTTCAGTTCATCCTCCGACATCAAAAGAATGACGCGCACAAATCTATCTTTTTCTTGGGGAATAGGATGATCAAGTTGAATTTGCCCTTGGGTGTTGAGGATACCAGTGGTTTCAATCGCACCCATAGCAAAGCCTAAAGAGAGTGATTTGATTCTAACATTTCAATTATATAGTGTTTTCAACTGAAACGTGGAAAGACCCCTGTAGGGGCGCAATGCTTGCGCCCTCATATCGTTCCACGCTCAAGGGGTGACAAAGGGGTTCAAAGGTAATCAAGATAAAGACTCTAGCCAAATGAACCCAAAAGAAATAGAGTGGTTGAGACAACCACCCAAAATTTCAATATGTTACCATCATTCTATCAGGCCTGTTTACAAGCC
>NZ_JAPZSO010000158.1:0-2773 GCF_027531715.1 Microcystis sp. LE19-8.1F
CTGGCACCATGCCATCCTAGATGGGGTTGAAGGGCTTGCTTTAAGGCGCTATACTGATTCATAGGGTTTTCGAGATTAGTGCTATTTCTCATAAAACCCTACTCCCGCCTACTTTTCAAGCTTTTTGTCCTGTACTTAGCCAGAGATAGATATTTTACGCATTGGAGAGCCGAATACACCACCGTTAGGAACTCTTGACCCTGATGTTCTACAGTATTTAGGATTATCTCAACGACTCTTGGTGACAGATAATCGTACCAGTATGCCTGAACATTTAGAAGAATATTGGCAAAAAAATCAACAAATCTGGGGACTGTTTTGGATACGTCCCACCACAACAATGGGAAAACTAGCCGAAGAATTAATTATGATTTGGGAAACTACCGAAGCAGAAGAATGGATCGATATTGTCGATTGGATTCCTTTTTAATTAATGATATAATAAGATTATTACCGTCCTTTTTATGCTTGATTATTAATTTGAATGACTCGCCAAATTCATGACCAATTTGCTAAGGAATATTTAGAGGAATTACTAACACCTCTAGGGACGATTAGAAAAAGTAAGAAAGTAAAAAGTGAGGTTCAAGAAATCGATGTCTGGTTTGAACCATTTAGCTCACCTACTCCCACTGAGTTACCTTTAGGGTTACTCGGAAAAATGGCGGCTACTTCCTGTTTATTTGAACCTTTTCGCAATCCCCCGACCGAGGTAGAGATTCGCAGTTGTTTGTCAAAGTTATACACGGTTCATGGGGATGTCTTGAGAAAAGCGAAACGGTCAAACAAAACTTTGACGGTCGCAGAATTGCCTTTCTTATGGATTCTAACGCCCACCTTTTCAGCTAGAATGATTGAAGATTTCGGGACTCACAGCGATGAGAGTAATTGGTTAACAGGGGTTTACTTTTTAGCGAAGTCTCTCAAAGCGGGCATCATTGTCATTCATCAATTACCAGTAATTGAAGACACCTTATGGTTGAGGGTATTAGGTAAAGGAGGAACTCAAAAACGAGCAGTTGAAGAGTTAGTTGAACTGCCAGAACGCAATCCTTTTCGAGAGAATTTATTAGAAATTCTGGCCAACTGGCGCAAGAATTTAGAGTTGAGAGATAATTTAAGTACCGAAGAACAGGAGGACATCATGAACTTATCACCAGCTTATTTACAACAAAGGGAAGAGTGGAAGCAAGAAGGGATACAACAAGGTAGTTTAGAAGAACGGTATTCCCTGATAGCCAGTCTTCTGGAAGGACGCTTTGGCAGCCTAGATTCGGAATTATCTGGTCTGGTGGAACGGATCGCCCAACTTCCCATCTCGGAACGCACCGCTTTACTTCTTTCTTTAGCGAATTTATCCCGCGAGGAATTGTTGGAAAGATTCAGGGAAAATTAAAACTCCAGCCTGCCCAAGCCATGAAGAATCATCCCTAAACCCTGATGGTAGTTTGTCCGAGTAAATCTCTGCCCAATCATCGCAATTTTCTCCATACAATTTTTTTCCTGTACTTAGAGGTTTTCCATACCCATTATGATAAAATATTAATAAATAATCAGGAGCAATTATGACAATTACTCCAAAATCAGAACAATTAAGTAGTCGTGCAAAATAAATTTCCTAGTGAAGAAAGGCAAAAGGCAGGAGCCAAGAGGCAAGGGGGGGTTAGATATGTGTAATTAATTTTGCTTAGGTACTTAAGAAGCGATACTTTATTAGAGCAAGAGGCTAAAACCTTGAAGACTTCCTTTCCTTCTAACTCTTCGCCAAATAGTAAAGCTATTTTTCTGCAACAGGCAGGTGCTTTAAGCGATGATAGTTCTTTGGCCGACCTAAGAGATTCTATTTACCAAGCCAGGGGACGTTCGGAAACTGACGATGATGTATCTTCTTGAACGGATACTTTAACTCATCTCCACTCAGGTAACACTAACGTTATTAATCGATTGGAAAACTTACAAGATGAGGAAGTCGCCATTACGATTGTCACCAAGCTCGAAATTTTGCGCGGGCGGATAGATTATCTGCTTAAGGCTTTTTCAGGGAGTGATTTACTGAAAGCACAAGAGCTTTTCTCTCGTTCAGAAACCTTATTAAATCAACTTCCTGTAATTTTAATTGACCCAAATGCAGCCAATCAATTTGACCGCTTACAAGATATTTCTAAATTTCGCAAAATTGGCAGGTCTGACCTGTTAATTGCTAGTATCGCCTTAGCTAATCAAGCCCAGCTAGTAACCAGAAATCTGCGACATTTTAGACAAATTCCTCATTTATTCTTAGAAAATTGGGTCGATTAATTCCCGTTCCTAATTGTTAGCAAGATTGGGAGAAAAGTCCGCTCAAACCATGAAGAATCATCCCTAAACCCTGATGGTAGTTTGTCCGTTGAGGTTACTGTCAAGTCCAGCTTTAACACAGACGCTCCCCTGTCTAGACAGCAAGTAAAGAGTGCGTGGAGAAGTTGACCCAAAGTGCGATCTCGAAGAGACTCGTTTCGCAGTGCGCCAATTGGCTCGCTCAAACCCTAATCAATTCGATAAACATTCAGGTAGAACGCTCAATGCGTTTGCTAGACTGTATTTCTGGACTTCCCCCATACAGAAATACTAAAAAATTAACAAAACCCTTACCGCAGGTCGCTTCTCAGAAAAAATTGAAAAGAGGCTACTGGGTACATTTTTCCCTTGAAAATGGCTGTACCGTTGACTGTATCTGGAGTAGAGCGATTCCGTAGAGTTGGCTGTATAGTGATCGCTAACCTGATTTTAACAG
>NZ_JAPZSO010000034.1:0-3107 GCF_027531715.1 Microcystis sp. LE19-8.1F
TTTTGCTGTGACCAGTAAACAGTGAACTAAAAATTCAAATCTGATCCCTGATAGCTGTCCCGGAGTCCCCGTCTCCTGACGACCGTCTCCTGACGACCGTCTCCTGTCTCGACTAGGAAATTAATTTTGCACGACTACTTATACTTTAGACGTTCATAATCTGAGATTTATTAAACTTCTGAAATCGTAGAGTGAGCAAGGAATCCAGTTCTTTTTTATGTTTCAGATGGGCATCATTCAGACATCCATAAATAGTTGAAGAAAAGTCAGAAAATTTTTCATAATATTTACCATACAAACATTTATTTTTGACAAATTTTCACAACCTTTTAATTAGATTTATATTAGGCAAATAAAGCAGCAAATAGAGTAAATATATTGACCAAGAAAGAGCAAATTTATCAACAAAATCACCTTTTTGATAACAAGCATTATCTAATACTAGATGATGGAAATAGTTATTCCTAAACTAGGTATTTTTTAAGAAGTTCACAGACTTGAGTTGCCGTAATATAAGTGTCATATGTTACCAGAATAACTTCATGAGTTATCCCATTTAAGGCTCCTCAAACATTAAAGCGTTTACACCTGGTCGGGGACTTAACGAAAAGTCTCTCAAAACACCAAACAAAAACGAGCTTCTTTCGCCTCATTTAGTCTGGGTTCTAGCTTTTTTTCTTTGTAAGCTGCCCGCGCATTTAAATTGCTTGTTGAGACGAGGCAAGAGTGCCTCTTGCAAGAGTGCCTATCTTCACTAGGAAATTAATTTTGCACGACTACTTATGACTCTTAAACTATATTATTGTCTTTGAGTAAAAAATGCCAGTTATAACCGTGCAAAGTATAGCTCAAGAGAGCATAGGCTACGATCGCAATCACAATATTAACATCAAATATGTTTGCTCCACCAGATGAAGCAGGACTAATGAATAAGGTGGAAAATGGCGCAATGAAAGGTGCAGATAGATGATTAATCAACTGAGCAAATTGATTTTGTGGGTTCGCACCAAACAAACGCAGCAAGAACCTCATTACCAGTAGTATTTGCACTATTCCTGCCAGCCCGAAAATGCTATTAATTATCCAATTTAAGGTATTACTTCGTCTGGCAGTTCGCAGGCGTTTCTCCTCTTGATGAAGTCGGAAAGCCTCTTCATCATGTAGCAGTTCTTGTCGCCGCTCAAGATTGGTTTCATCATCCCGATCGTGATTCATTCTTAGACCTCAGAGTCAATATTTTTCTGATTTAAATAAATTCTCCAATCAGTGGCGGGTACAAGCCACCACTGATTGTTCCCTCCGACCTACTCCCTTTCAACTTCTGCCTCCTTTTTAGGATTGCTATCCTTTAACTCTATTGATCGAGAGAAAACGGGCTTGCGAGTTTTCAAGTTAAAGCGGAATCCTTGAGGTAAGATGTGCAACCTGACTCCACACACTGCCATCGCTTCATCTTTGAGCAGTTCGTCTAAATTATCATAAGTTGCTTCTGATTCATCGACAACTGTTACAGCCCCACGCCCCACCACTTTAAATTCGTCACCGTCCACAATTACTGCTGTATCTTCGTCAATGCCAAAGCCTAAGTTAGCTGGCTGCTGTAAGAGAGCGGAAATCAGGCGACCTAGCCGTCCGCGCTGGGCAAAATGCTGATCGATTACAACTGAGTGCAGAAATCCCATTCCCGGACCCATCTCTATCGCGTCCATGCGTGGGTTGGTTTCGGAGTCTCCTTCAATAATCATCAGATCGGGCATGATGGCAGCACCGGCACTTGTCCCACCTACCACCATTCCCTCCCGATTGCGTTGGTGAAGTAAGGTATCTAGCTGAGTTCCCTTGATGTGTTCAATGATTAGGGCTTGATCTCCCCCGGTAAAAAACGCTCCTGTGGCTTCCTCAATGATTTTCAGGTTTTCTGGATCGTCGGCATCTTCCCTGTGAATGGTATCGAGGACACGCACATCCTCGACACCGAGTCGCTCAAACACTCGGGTATAGTTTTCTCCAGCCGAACGAGGCTCGCTTGTTGCCGCCGTTAACACGGCAATTTTAGCTTTAGTCCCGCCAGCACAGCGAACAAACTCTCGCAAGATTTTACAATCTCCTTCTTTGTCTTCTGCTCCACCAATGATGACTAATTGCCCTCGCTCTTTTGTGGATTCCATACAAAAACTCCTTGAATAACTAAACAGCACAACAACATAAAATTAAATTATAATCGTTCACACCTCCCCTACCCAATACCGTTCGGTTGAGCAAACCAGCCCCCACCCCCCTCAGTCCCCACCCCTCTCTTATCTCCCCTTTCAGGGGAGACGATAGAATTCCCCCTTAAGGGGGATTTAGGGGGTGGGATTGACATCCTCACCGCCCTAAAAGGGACGGTGATTCCTAGACCTCACGATCTAGGTTTCTGCTTCTTAGCAGTTGCCTTCACAGACTTACTCTGTTCGGGTCTGACACTCGCGACCCAGACTGATACCGCAAGCCCTGCGGCCAAAATGTTTTTACTGGCGTTAACATCCCTGTCATGGCAAGTTCCACATTCAGGACACTCCCATTCTCGGACACTTAACGGCATTTATAGGCTAATTGTCGCCCCCCCCAACCCCCCACCCCCCCTGCCCCCCCGACCTCGGGGGGGGCGGGGGGGCAAGGGGGGGCAACTAACGTCAGATATTGCCTGAGATAATTGCGGGTTTTTGACCATATTCTTGACGGCTAAATTCTCAACCACAATCGTTTGATTTTCACGAACTAATTGAGTGGTTAGCTTGTGTAAATGGTCTTTTCTGCTATCGGTGATTTGAGCGTGAATCCTGGCTACTTTGATTCTTGCCTTTTCTCGATTCTTTGAGCCTTTCTGTTTTCGAGAAAGACTTTTTTGTGCCTTTCGCCACCTCTGATAATGTTTCTTAAAATGCTTAGGATTAGATACTTTATCGCCGTCGCTGGTAATTACTAGGCTACTAATTCCTAAGTCAATTCCAATGGCTTTATCTGTTACTGGTAGAGGCTTAATCGTTGGGTCATCAAATCTTATTGAGATATGCCAACGTCCAGAAGGATGTAATCTGACCGTTACTGTACTTGGTTCACATCCG